>NZ_CAWUDN010000116.1:0-24014 GCF_963920915.1 Nostoc sp. PCC 9305 | reverse complement strand
CAGCGTCGTCTTCAGCCCGGATGGTAAAACTTTAGCTTCCGCCAGTCGTGACAAGACGATCAAATTGTGGAATATCGAGACGCGCAAAGAAATTACCACTCTCAGGGGGCATAGCAATTCAATCAACAGCGTCGTCTTCAGCCCGGATGGTAAAACTTTAGCTTCCGCCAGTCGTGACAAGACGATCAAATTGTGGAATATCGAGACGCGCAAAGAAATTACCACTCTCAGGGGGCATAGCAATTCAATCAACAGCGTCGTCTTCAGCCCGGATGGTAAAACTTTAGCTTCCGCCAGTCGTGACAAGACGATCAAATTGTGGAATATCGAGACGCGCAAAGAAATTACCACTCTCAGGGGGCATAGCGATGCGCTCTTCAACATCGTCTTCAGCCCGGATGGCAAAACTTTAGCTTCCCCCAGTCGTGACAAGACGATCAAATTGTGGAATATCGAGACGCGCAAAGAAATTACCACTCTCAGGGGGCATAGCAATTCAATCAACAGCGTCGTCTTCAGCCCGGATGGTAAAACTTTAGCTTCCGCCAGTCGTGACAAGACGATCAAATTGTGGAATATCGAGACGCGCAAAGAAATTACCACTCTCAGGGGGCATAGCGATTGGGTCACTAGGGTCGTCTTCAGCCCGGATGGCAAAACTTTAGCTTCCGCCAGTGCTGACAACACGATCAAATTGTGGAATCTGAATCTTGATGATTTATTAGCACAGGGTTGCAGTTGGCTTAAGAGTTATTTGATTAGGCATCCTGATGCGGTTAAGGTGTGTCCAAGGCAGTAGGGAGAGGGGAAGCAGGGGGGCAGAGGAGCAGAGGAGCAAGGGTGTAGATGATGGGTGCGTAGGCGTAGTCTGTCGTAGACATCGCTCGCTAAAAAAGAAATGCGATCGCACTTATAAACTCGGCATTCCGAGTTCCGAACACCAATGACCGAACAAAAAGGTTGAAATTCCGAGTTCCGAACACCAATGACCGAACAAAAAGGTTGAAGTTCCAAGTTCCAAACACCAATGACCGAGCAAAAAGGTGAAAGTTCCGAGTTCCAAACACCAATGACCGAGCAAAAAGGTGAAAGTTCCGAGTTCCGAATACCAATGACCGAGTAAAAAGGTCGAACTTCCGAGTTAAACCTCTGGTTCCACTCCCAGTGCTTTTAACTGAGCAGCTAATCTCTCTGCACGTTGCCGTTCTTTTGCTGCTAACTCCAAACCCCACAGTAATAGTTCGCCATTGTCATCCCACCAACGTAACCAATAACCTATGCGATTTTCTCGGCTTCCTTGCCATACGCCTAAAAACAAATTCATTTCGGCAATCCAGTGACGATTATTTGCATCTGGTGTTTGCAGTTCATAATTTCCTAAATCATCTCGCCGATAAACTTCTAACACTCCCCCTTCTGGTTCAAAAATGGCATAACTTGGCACTTGTAAAATCTGCTCATAATAAAACCATTTACCAGGGGGATAGGTCGGTTTACTCGAATACTCTCCACCTTCGGTATCTGAGAGAAATTCCATCACAATTACCGGAATATCACCTTGGAGTCTTGGCGTATAACTGCGCTTCACTTCTTCTCGTGAGACTCGAATAGATGGTACATAACCCCAATCTGGTGCTTTGACGACAAATCGATTATTCAAGTTGGCGCAGATACCGTAGTTAGTGATGGTTAAAGCATCGGCGGGTAATCTGCCAGCAAGTTCCAAACTTTCTGTTAAAGCAGCAGTCAAGAGTGGCTGATTAATGTTATCCACTGGCTCGTTGTCTAAAACAAAATCATCGGGTAACTTTTCCCAGGCGACATTATGAGTGGCTGCATTGGCTAGCATGATCGGAATATCTCAAGTACAAATTCAATTTCTAATAGCCCGATTAAAAAATTACACACGGCGTTATTCCTGAGCAAGGGTTCGCACTTCTTCTACTGACAATGCCAAAGCTTGGGCAATCTGTTCGATGCTCAAATTCATTTGCAATAATCGGGGTATGGCATCTCTTCTGGCTTGTTCTGCAAGTTCCGCCCGTTGTCGTTCTTGTTCAGCCCGTTGTCGTTCTTGTTCAGCGTTGCGAGAAATTTCTGTATAAGTTAAAAACCGTTCTCCATCAGGGCGATATAACTGCAAACCTTCTGGTAATAGAGCAAACTGAATTTTTAACCGAGGACTCACCCAATGATCCATTTGGGGGATGACATCTAAACCGTCTTCGCCACGCAACCAACCGCACAAATTATTGCGATCGGGATCGTAAATGTAATACTCTTCTACCCCATAGCGATCGTAGAAGAGTAATTTTTTGTCCATTTCAATTTGTGTATTACTCGGAGAAAGAATTTCAAACACCACTTGCGGTGCAACTCCCTCTTCCTTCCATTGTTGATAGCACAAGCGATCGCCCTTTGGTCTACCCAATACCACCATCACATCTGGGGCGTTAACAATTTTGTTGCGTCCCTCTACTGGATACCAAAACAAATCCCCGGCGACAAATACATTTGGATCGTTCGCAAATAGCCACTCGATATTCTGCTTAATTTCCACAATCCAGCCAAACTGTATGGTATTATTAGCCACTGGTTGTCCGTCACTATCTGGGTAGATGACCTCTGGCTGGGTCGGCGGTTGGATTTGCGATACCATAGCTTCGCCCTCAGAAGGATATTTAACTAATTACTAATTCGTAGTTCGTAATTCGTAATTATTGGCGAAACACTCGCGCGTAATTGTCTTTCTTGGTGGTCTTTGCCTGTTGGGGTCTAAACCCTCAGCTAATTCAATTACGAATTACGAATTATCAATTACGAATTATTTTAATCGGGATGCTTCCAAATTAGCAGACTCTTAAGGATGTCTGCGCCATGAATCTGGAACGATAACTAACTAAAACAGTACGATTGTTCTACTATAAACTAATTAAAGATAGTATTATTAAGGACTGTTTCATAAGAAACTCCTTCTTCGCCGCCCAATATGTCAGACAAACAGCTAGCAGCATCCTTGAATGGACATCTTCCGTACCCCAGCCACAACAGCCAGAATACCATTCGGATTCGGGGTGCTAGGCAGCATAATCTGAAAAATATTGACTTGGAATTGCCACGCGATCGCCTAATCGTATTCACTGGCGTTTCTGGTTCTGGTAAGTCTTCCCTAGCCTTTGATACCATTTTCGCTGAAGGGCAACGTCGCTATGTGGAATCCCTCAGCGCCTACGCACGGCAATTTTTAGGACAACTGGATAAGCCGGATGTAGAAGCCATTGAAGGCTTAAGTCCAGCAATTTCTATTGACCAAAAATCAACGTCTCATAACCCCCGTTCTACTGTGGGTACGGTGACAGAGATTTATGACTATTTGCGGCTGTTGTTTGGTCGGGCTGGCGAACCCCATTGTCCGATATGCGATCGCTGTATTGCACCCCAGACAATCGATGAGATGTGCGATCGCATCATGGAATTACCAGATCGCACCCGCTTCCAAATTCTTGCACCCGTTGTCAGGGGGAAAAAAGGCACACACCGGAAGCTTTTGTCAAGTCTGGCATCCCAAGGTTTTGTCCGCGTGCGGATCAATGGCGAGATCCGCGAACTGTCAGATTCCATTGAATTGGATAAAAACTTTACCCACACCATCGAAGTGGTAATTGACCGCTTGGTGAAAAAGGCTGATATTCAAGAGCGTTTGGTTGATTCCCTGTCTACGTGTCTCAAGCAATCGGGTGGAATTGCAGCCATTCTGGTGAGTCTGCTTGATGACGACGGACAAGAAAAAGAAGAAGAATTAGTATTTTCGGAAAATTTTGCCTGTCCAGAACATGGCGCGGTAATGGAAGAACTATCACCGCGATTGTTCTCCTTTAACTCACCTTATGGTGCTTGTCCACACTGTCATGGAATTGGGACTTTAAGAAGATTTGCGCCAGACTTGATTGTACCTGACTGGGAAGCGCCAGTTTACGCTGCGATCGCGCCTTGGTCAGAAAAAGATAATTCTTATTACTTGGAATTACTTTATAGTGTGGGGCAGATTTATGGATTTGAGTTACAGACAAATTGGAGCAAGCTGACAGAAGAACAGCAGCAAACTATTTTGTTTGGGGAGAAAGATGAACGAGCCGCAGAAGCACAAAGAAAGCAGAGTTTTAAAGGTGCTATTCCAATTTTGCAACGGCAGTATGAGGGTGGTTCGGAATTAATTAAACAAAAATTAGAGCAGTATTTAATCGATCAGCCGTGTGAAGTTTGTAAGGGTAAACGATTAAAACCAGAAGCCTTGGCGGTGAAGTTGGGACAATATGGAATTTTAGAATTGACTACCGTATCGATTCGGGATTGTCGGGAGAGAATTGAGCAATTTAAGTTGAGCGATCGCCAGTTACAAATTGCTGATTTAGTCCTGAGAGAAATCAAAGCTAGATTGCAATTCTTGTTGGATGTAGGTTTAGATTATCTCACCCTCGATCGTCCCGCCATGACCCTTTCTGGTGGCGAAGCCCAACGAATTCGTCTAGCAACGCAAATTGGTTCTGGATTAACAGGAGTTCTCTACGTTTTAGATGAACCGAGTATTGGTTTGCATCAACGAGATAATGGCAGATTGCTCAAAACCTTAACGAAATTGCGAGATTTGGGTAATACATTAATTGTCGTTGAACACGATGAAGAAACAATTCGTGCAGCTAACCATATAGTTGATATTGGCCCTGGTGCAGGAATTCACGGCGGAAATATTATCGCCCAAGGTGATTTTCAAGCGTTATTAGCAGCAGAAGATTCCTTAACGGGTGCATATTTATCAGGAAGGCGAGTAATTACCACACCCGCAGAACGCCGAGAAGGAAATGGGCGCAGTTTGGGAATTAAAAATGCCCATCGCAACAATTTACAAAATATAGATGTAGACATTCCATTAGGTAAACTCGTGTCCATCACTGGTGTGTCTGGTTCTGGCAAATCTACGCTGATTAACGAATTACTCTACCCATCTCTGCAACACCATTTAACTAAGAAAGTTCCCTTACCCAGACATTTGGATAAAATTCAGGGATTAAACGCAATTGATAAAGCGATTGTTATCGATCAATCTCCCATTGGACGCACACCACGTTCTAACCCTGCAACTTACACAGGAATTTTCGATGCGATTCGAGATGTATTTTCCCAAACAGTAGAAGCCAAAGCTAGGGGTTACAAACCCGGACAATTTTCCTTCAACGTTAAAGGTGGACGTTGCGAAGCTTGTAGCGGACAGGGTGTGAATGTGATTGAAATGAACTTTCTCCCGGATGTTTACGTACAATGCGAAATTTGTAAGGGTGCAAGATACAACCGTGAGACTTTGCAGGTGAAGTATAAAGATAAGTCGATCTCTGATGTTTTGAGAATGACAGTTGAGGAGAGTTTAGACTTTTTCCAGAATATCCCCAAAGCGATCGCGCGTTTGCAAACTTTATTTGATGTCGGGTTGGGTTATGTCCAACTAGGACAACCTGCGACTACCTTATCTGGTGGTGAAGCGCAACGGGTGAAATTGGCAACAGAACTATCTCGACGCGCCACAGGTAAGACACTTTATTTAATAGATGAACCGACAACAGGGTTATCTTTTTACGATGTCCATAAATTATTAGATGTGTTGCAACGATTGGTAGATAAAGGTAATTCAATATTAGTAATTGAACACAACTTAGATGTAATTCGTTGTTCTGATTGGGTGATAGATTTGGGGCCAGAAGGTGGCGACAAAGGCGGAGAATTGATTGCTGTAGGTACACCAGAGGAAGTTGCAAAAAATCCCAAGTCTTATACTGGGCAATATTTAAAGCAAGTTTTGAAGCAGTATCCGGCGGTGAAATCTTAGTCTTTTGCAATTAGGGTACATTGCATAAAGGTCATATCCAGGTCAAAAAAGCGGTATATCATTGATTTTCCCCTGAATCGTTCAGATAAACAAGCAATTATTCAAAGCGTTTGGATAGTGCGTAATAATGAAGGCTTCCCCCGCCTAGTCACCTGTTATGTAATCTAAGCAATGAGGTAATATCAATGAAATTATTAGATGTGGTTGCCCTAACAGAAGACTTACCAGAATTGGGATTGCATCGCGGTCAAGTAGGAACGATTGTCAGTTTGTTTTTGAGTGACTTATATAGCAATCCTAAATGATTCATGAGAAAACACTATATTCGTGGAGCTTTGGAAAGTCAAAAATTTGACAGCTTACTGATAGCTCTAATAAAGCCTTGACTAGCGATCGCATCCACATTACTACTACCCTTCTTTAGTCGCAAATATTACTAATATTCTTTTTCAGTATTTTCTCACGAATCATTCAGGATTGCTATATTAACTCCTGTTTTTGTTTCAGGTACACAAACCCAAAAAACTGCCAAAGCCACAACTGCGATCGCTGCTAAAATCAAAAAACCAACATTGTAACCAGCACTTTTAACTACAAACCCAGCCAACACGTTGCTCAAACCCGCACCGACACCAATAGCAGTGTTGAGCATCCCTTGGGTAACATTAAAGCGTCCCGTGCCTTTAGTCAAATCAGCTACCATCAACACCGAAAGCACACCAAAAATCCCACCTGCAATACCATCCAGAATTTGCACAGAAACGAGAAAATAGGGATTGTCCGAAAGCGTATACAGCACTCCTCGAATCGGTAAGACGGCAAAGCCAAGCAAAAATATGGGTTTTCGGGCTGTATGTGCGAAACGCCCAGCCAAGTTAGATACTGGAATCATGACTAACTGAGCGACAATGATACAAGCAGACATATAAACTGTGTCACTTGTCCCTTTACCCTGTGCTAATTCTTGACCAACTAGCGGTAACATAGCAGCATTGGCAAAGTGAAACAGAACTACTGCAACAGTAAAGAATAAGATTTGGCGATCGCTCAATAATTGCAATATGCCTTCATAGGGCTGTTGATGTTTTTCATTATCCTCCTCTTGGCCTTCTTCGCCCTCTTCACCATCTCCACGCGCTAATTCGTGGTCAATCTCTCTTTCACGAATCATCCTCACTGAAATAATACTGCCCACAGCCATAGCTGCAACTAGGAAAAATATTGCCTTGCGTGCAATAAAGTAACCTGCTAAACCAGCGAGAGTTGCAGCTAGCAGATTACCTGTGTGGTTAAATGTTTCATTACGACCTACCCGCCTATCTAATCTCTCATGTCCTACAAGTCCCAGAGTAATAGCAGTAATCGCAGGTGGGAAAATTGCAGCAGCAATCCCAATCATAATCTGAGAGCCGATGACAACAGGCAAATTGGGGAACAACCCCATAGCGATACAGCCAATAGAAACAAACACAGCCGCCAGTACAATCAACATTCGTTTTTGACGTAGCCTGTCAACCAATGCACCAGCTGGTGTTTGAGCAATAACTGTGGCAATTGCCGAAGCTGACATCGCCATGCCAATCTGGGCTGGGTTCCAATTTGCTGAAGCTTTTAGGTAAATGCTCAAATATGGCCCAACACCATCGCGCACATCTGCGAGAAACACATTCAAGTAATCAAGCGATCGCAAACTCTTCCCACTGGGTTTTCGCTGTTTTTGCATAAGTCTTTAGTGATATTAGACCTCTTGCAAAAGTCTCTAACACCCCACCCCCAACCCCTCCCCGCAAGCGGGGAGGGGAGACAAAGCGTAGCTTTGGCGGGGTGGGGTTCTTTCTTATTTTTGATTTATGCAAGAGGTCTATTTTGTCAGCTATGGAGAGGTCAAAATACTCTTATGCAAAAATCGTGCCAAATCAATGGGCAATTTCGCCAACGGGAGCCGATTCCGGCGAAAAAGTGAAAGATTACCTGATAAATCCTGATATATATAGCTTTAACGAGAAAAGCACCTAACAGTAAATTAATGAAAAAGAATAACTCGTCTGCGCTGGAGCCTACAACTACAAGCTTGCAAGTTCGTCGTTTCCGATTATCCTTTCTCTACGCCGTGCCAATTGGGGTATTAGGCGGGCTGATTGGCTTAGGGGGTGCAGAGTTTCGCCTGCCAGTCCTTGCTGGCACATTGAACTATTCAGTGCGGCAGGCTGTACCTTTGAATCTAGCTGTCAGCTTGATTACGATCGCTGCTTCCTTGACAATCCGGGGCAGTACGCTTTCTTTTGGTCAAGTTATTCCATTACTTCCTGTGGTTTTCTCCTTGATAGCTGGAGCAGCGATCGCAGCCTTTTTTGGGGCAGCGATCGCGGGAAGGCTCTCAAACGAACAGCTTGAACGTATCATCTTAATGCTATTAGTAGTGATTGGCATTGCCCTAATAGTCGAGGGTTTTCTACCTCAACAAATACCAGCTCTTTTACCACCTGCTTTAAGTTGGCGTATTCCAGCAGGTATTTTATTAGGACTTACGCAAGAGCTTTCTGAAACTCTTATTTCTCCGTGTCCTCTGCGCCCTCTGTGGTTCGTTTTTTCATGATTTTGCGTAAGTCCTGTTTATTTGGTCTAGCAATTGGGCTAGTAAGCAGTTTACTTGGGGTTGCAGGGGGTGAAGCGATCATTCCAACACTTGTTTTTGCTTTTGGTGCAGATATTAAAACAGCAGGTACAGCCAGTCTTATAGTTAGCTTACCAACTGTACTAGTAGGGGTTATCAAATATGCTAGTCGAGGTGCATTTGCAGATCGTACAGTTTTGGGCAATACTATAGCGCCTATGGGAGTTGGCTCGGTAATTGGAGCCATAATTGGAGGAATGCTTGTCGGTATTGTTCCACCAAGGATACTAAAGGTAACACTAGGGATAATTTTGAATATCTCCGCGTTTCGGGTCTTTCACAAAGTAAAGTCCTCTGACGGAAAATAACAAAGCTTTTCAGATTTTGATTGCACTTTTTTGTGTAGATATCAGTGCGATCGCAAAAAGAAACCCCCTCTGCTTTTGCCATAGTAAAGTGATTACAACGCAGAGGGGTTTCATTTATTTTAATATTTTTGTAGAGGCAGGTTTTAAGGATAATTCTGGCAAAAAACTAGTTTATTTGATTTCAAACCCGCCAAAACCTATGTTGTATTGTTTTAACCTGTGTACTCAGTTGAGTCTATTTCCAATCGGGAATTTCAGCGTCTTCTCCCCCAATCCCGATTCCAGTGTTAAATATTTCCGCATCAGTAAGATTTAGATCGTTCATTGATGCTTGATACACATTAGAATCGTGAATCGTAGCGCGAGTAAAATTTACTCCGTTGAGATTAACTTGCTTCAAATTGACATTGGTTACATAAGCAGATGTTAGGTTAGCACCTGCCAAGTTTGCACCAGTTAAGTCAGCACCTTCGAGGTTAGCTCCTACAAGGTTAGCTCCTTGGAGCTTCGAGCCTCTCAAGTCAGCACCAATTAAATGAGCGCCACTAAGGTTAGCTCCTGATAGTTCGCACTTAACACATTCCCCAGTTGAAAGCAGCTTTTGTAAATCCTGTGGATTCTCGGCTCTAACCGAGCTAGCGAAAAATAGGGGTGTTGCTAAGGCCATGGCCGCTAATAGCTGGAGTTTCATAAATTTTCCCCCTTAATAATCGAGTTGCGTCCGTTCTGTCCCTCACAGTTCTATTATCTCACTAAACTTCGTGAGGTCAATGTATCTTGTGACAATCTATCTTTTGACAAGTTAATTGCGATCTGAAACACAGATAAAATTGATGTCAATAATGCCATTAATTTCGATTTTTTGGCGATTTTTACCAAAAATTACTGAAAAAATGCCAGTATTAAATCTTATTAAAAGTAAAAACTGGTGCTACTTGTTATAACTAGTTAGAGAAGTATTTATACTTATCAATTGATGGTTTAGCTTAAGTCCTCAGAAATTTTCGCATATACTGATTAACCAATTCCGGCTGTTCTTGCTGCACCCAATGGCCACAATTAGGAATGTATTTGATTTGCAAATTCCTGACATAAGCTGCGGTGTCGTAGGTTAGTTCTTTGCCAAGTGCGGTGTCATTTTCTCCCCAAATCATCAGTGTTGCCACTTCCAGAATGCCCCAATTTGGATTTAGCATTCTCTGCTGAAAAACATTGCGGTAGTAGTTCAACATTGCTGTGAGAGCACCTCGTTTTGCAGCAGCATCTTTATATGCGTCAATATCCGCTTTAGTGAAAGCACTCTTGTTAACTGCTGTACCTTTAAAAATTGTTTCAATTGCTTGGTAGTCTGAAAATTGTAAGACTAATTCTGGTATCCAAGGTAGTTGAAAGAGGAAAATATAGTAACTTCGCTGCAACTGTTGGGGAGTGCGTAAGCCTTGGGCAAATTTGGCAGGATGAGGCAGATTAAGAATAATTAATCGCTCTACCATTTCGGGATAAGTGTATGCAAAAGCCCAAGCGATCGCACCACCCCAATCATGTCCAACTAATACACATTTTTGGTATCCTAATCCTTTAATTACTCCCTCAACATCTTTAATAAACTCATCCATTACATAAGCTGATTGCTCACTTGGTTTATCACTATCGTTGTAGCCGCGCAAGTCAAGGGCAACGACTTGAAAATTTTGGGCAAATTCTGGTATTTGATGCCGCCAAGAATACCAAAACTCAGGAAACCCATGCAACATCAACATTAAATGGCCTTCACCTTGGGTAACGTAGTGTAGTTTTACCCCATTGGAAGTTATATATTCGTGTTTCCAAGAACTTTCTATTAGAGACATAATTAATCCCAATTCAGCATTAAAAAAACTAAATGATCGTACTGTACTTAGCAACTGTAATATTATTTTGATCGGTCTCACATCTATATTGCGATAGTGATTTTTTGTAAAAATATTAGACAATTTGTCTTGAGGTAGATGTGATTCGTGAGTAAATTTTGGTAAAAAGTAAATATAATAATTCTCTCCAACTACCATGACACAACAGTTGACAAACCATGCTTCATTGTGGGTTGAGCGACTGGGACGATTTGGCTATGTTTCCAAGGGAGTAGTTTACGGTATAGTTGGACTACTGGCAGCACAGGCGGCTTGTGGCAACGGTGGTAAAACAACTGATACCCAAGGCGCTCTTCAAACAATCGTTAACCAGCCATTTGGTAAATTTTTGCTGGCTTTAATTGCAATTGGCTTGATTGGATATGTAATCTGGCGTTTTGTACAGGCAATTAAAGACCCAGAAAATAAAGGTAATGATGCCAAAGGTTTGGCAGTGCGAATTGGTTACGCAGTTAATGGCTTGATTTATGCAAGTTTAGCCTTAAGTGCTGTGCAAATCGTTATGGGTACAGGCAGCGGTAAAAATAGTAGTGATTCTACTGAAGATTCGACAGCACGTTTGCTTTCTCAACCCTTTGGTGAATGGTTAGTTGGAACTGTGGGGGCGTTTGTAATTGCTCTAGGTTTCTATCAGTTTTATCAAGCTTTTAGTGGCAAATTTCGTAAAGAACTCAATTTAACTGAATTAAGCAACACAGAAGCCCAATGGGTAATGAGGATTTCCAGATTTGGTTTAGCGGCACGGGGTATAGTATTTTGTATTATCGGTTGGTTTTTAATTGAAGCAGCAAAACAGTCGGACGCCGCTACAGCAGAAGGTTTGGATGAAGTATTACAGACGCTAGCCCAACAGCCTAACGGAGCATGGCTTTTGGGTATTGTGGCACTAGGTTTAGTTGCCTATGCCATTTACACAATAGTACAGGCGCGGTATCGTCGGCTAGTCAATGTTTAGATGGTGCAGTGCCAAAAATTTCAATTTATAGAAATGGCAATAATAGAAACTCGTGGTATTTGGCTGACTATTACTGATAGTAAGGTTCTCAGGTCAAAGGAACGCATTGCCGAGGCAATGGATTTCCTGGCCGAGACAGGATTTAATGTGGTGTTTCCAGTTGTTTGGAATAAGGCAGTAACTTTATATCCTAGCCAAATAATGCAGCAGACTTTTGGAGTCGAAATTGACCCGATGTCTTTAGCCCGTGACCCTTTAGAAGAGGTGATAATTGAGGCGCGGCGAGTCGGGTTGAAAGTTATTCCTTGGTTTGAATACGGTTTTGCCAGTTCCTACAATTTGAATGGTGGTGTACTTTTACAGAAAAAACCGGAATGGGCTGCGTGCGATTGTAACGGCAAGTTACTGAAGAAAAACGGCTTTGAGTGGTTGAATGCACTCGACTCACAGGTGCAAGAATTCTTGTTAAGCTTGGTGCTGGAAGTTGTAAAGAATTATGATGTGGATGGTGTTCAAGGAGACGATCGCTTGCCAGCATTCCCCTCTGAAGGTGGCTATGATGTGGAAACTGTCAGCTGCTATCGCCAAGAATTCGATCGCAATCCACCAGAGAATCCCAAGGATAGGCAATGGTTACAGTGGCGTGCAGATATTCTCACTGAGTTTTTGGCGCGTCTCTACCGGGAGGTGAAAGTGGTAAATCCTAATTTATTAGTAGCGATCGCACCCAATATCCATGATTGGGCATTCCAGGAATATCTGCAAGACTCGCCCACATGGCTGAAGCGGGGAATAGTTGATATGATTCAGCCGCAGATTTATCGCCGTGACTTTAGGAGTTATTGTGCGATCGCTGATAAACTGGTAAACCAGCAGTTCACAGATGGGACACTGCCGAAGTTAGCACCGGGAATACTGATGAAGCTTGGCTCTTACTGTATTAGCCCAGAATATCTGGTGCAGGCAATTGAATACAATCGTCAACTTGGTATTCAAGGAGAGGTATTCTTCTTTTACGAAGGTTTGCGCGAGAATAACAATATCCTTGCTAAAATTTTGCGCAATGGGCCTTATGCTAAGTCTGCATCATTTCCCACTTTGTCAGATTTAAATGCAGCTGGTGTGAGTAACAAGAAGACATCTTCTATTTGGTCAGGAGTGGGAAATTTGTTAAAAAAGATTTTTTAAGGGAAAAGGTGCGTGGAATATCAATTGCCAGTGGAAAAGGTAATTAAGACTTTAAAAGAGGATTTACCGACACTTTTTGAAAAAGATATCTCATATCACATCTATACACAGGATATCTATTTTAAAGATCCGGTGAATACATTCAAATACAAATTTAATTATCGCATTATATTTTGGACTTTACGATTTCACGCTCGGCTATTTTTTACCCAAATTTTCTTTGATGTACATGAGGTTTGTCAGTCAGATGAAGATACAATTTTAGCAAAATGGACAGTGCGGGGAGTATTGCGCGTTCCCTGGAAAGCAGGGTTACTTTTTAATGGCTATTCGACATATAAACTCAATCAAGATAATTTGATATACGAGCATATCGACACCTGGGATAGAAAGCCAGGAGAGATTCTACGGCAGTTTTGGCAAAGTTAAAGCAATAGCTAATTTGATTTTTTACGATCCTTGTAAAATCTCATTAATTTGACTGATTCTCTGTTTTATTTCTTCTGTCAGAGAATTTCTTAATAAGTCCAGATTTTCTGCGGAGAAGTTTAGTATTCCTAAAGCATATAATAGGCTAGAAACACCAATAAATAAAGCCAAAATTCTCCCAAAACAACCAGGATTGATTTCAATAAAAGCTAATTTAGATTGTCCAATTACAGCAATCGTTATAAAAACAATCCCTGCTATTAGAAAGGTGCTATTTGGAGTTAAATCTGTCATTTTTCGATTAAGATGCCTCAGCACTTTTATTGTAGCTATTATTAGCTAAAATTTCTGCATCTGCTAAATGCAAAAACATAAAAATTTGACAACTCAACATCCACCTCAAACTAATAAGGCTCTGGCTATTTAGGCTATAATTTAGAAAGAGATATTTTGACTTTGAGACTTGTTGAGCGAGAAATAGCGTTAATTGTGTATAAATTGTTCTGTTTTGCTCAGATTGCGAAACAAAAACCCATATTTTGTAAGCAGCGACCTAAGTGATATGTCTCTGGATATAAATCAGATATTTTTAAGTGGCAGCTGATTTAAACCTCAATTTTGCTTTTTACTATTTTGCTGAAACTATCTTGTGGTAAAACTTTCAGCATCCAAAAGCCAAAATGTTATCACTCGTGTACTAGACGTTAATTTAGTTTCTATATTAAAATACACTAAGACGATAGGAATAGTGGGTTTTTATGGAAAGCGTCCAAAACGTTAGTCAAGAGTTGAATGTAACAGGAGACACAGCACTAGAGCAATTAAAACAGTCTACTCCAGTAGAATTCAAAAAACTCAGAGGTGGATTTTTTCTGGTACTGGGATATTTGTTGTCACCACTATGTTGGTGGAATGACTTACTATTCAATTTGCCCATAGCTTATGGTTTTGGGTATGCATGTAGTTTACTTTCCCCAAAATTACTTCTACCTTGCTCAATTATCGGATACTGGCTCTCTAATATTGTGGGAATTCTCTTGATGCAATTCGGTTCTAAGGACATTTTTCAAAAAGAACCTCAAGAGCATAACCTTAAAAAAGAATTGTTCACAGGTCTAATTTCTTCAACAGTTTATACACTGTTGATTATGCTATTGATCCAGTTGAAGATTCTCGATTCTCCCATTTTATTTTCCAACAGTTAATTTAGTTTCTCACTTTTCTACAAAGGAATCGATAGTATGGGCGCACCTCTATACGTCCATACTATTTCAAAAAATCGGGGTTTTGAGTCTCTGAATGGAGAGTAAATCAGCGAACAAGAAGATCAATTCTCATCAAACTTTAAAAATTCACTTAAATTCAACAATTTTGGAGCCTCCTTACTTACAATTAATGGCAACTTACCATTCCATTTTTCTATTGCTTGCCTTTGCAGAATTTCTGGAGTTAAACCATCACGTAATAATCGGTGCGTCTCAGCCTCTCCTTTGGCTAAATTCACTTTTGCTTCAGCCTCTTTTGTTGCTTTCAATGCAATAAATTCTGCTCGTTTTGCTTCTTGTTCAGCAATCTGCTTTGCCTCCACCGCCTCACCAAATAGTTCTGAAAAATGGACATGAACTAGAGAAATATCATCAACTGCAACGTGATAGCTACCCAATCTTGTGGACAAGGCATCATCTACTCCACTTTTGACTTCTCCTCGTTTAGTAATAATTTCTTCAGCAGTATACTTTGCTATTACCGCTTTGAGTACTTCTTCAACTGCTGGGTTAATAATCCGAATAACTACATTTTGTTCATCTCCAATTTCTTGAAAAATGACATTTGCTTCCTCGGGAATAATATGCCAATTGAGAGCTACATCGGCGAAAACATTTTGTAAATCTTTGGAAGAAGCCTCAGCAGGAATTTCCTGTTTTTGGACTCTAATACTCAACTTTTTCACAGTATTGACTACAGGAATAATTAAGTGAAGTCCTTCTCCTAATATCTGGTTTTGTACTTCGCCAAATTTCATTAATACACCACGTTCTCCTGCATTTACAATCACACAAGGCGTGAGGAAGAGAGTTATCAAAAACAAAAGAGCGGTCAGTTTACCAGCACTGTTAAAACTTGTAATTTTTATCATTTGTGTGAACCATGTATGCATCTTGCATAGAGACACATATTTAGGAGTTATGGGCTTCTTCCCGTCATGATTTTAGCTCGACTTGATCCAAAATTAAGAACATTCTCGACTCAATAGCAACTGCCCATTATTCAGCCGATATACACCAGTAGGTTCGATAATCGGATCGCCTTTTTTCCAGGGATGGTATGTAGTTTCGACACCTCTCACCTCACCAGTTGTGTAGTTAGAAACCAAAACCCCAGGACGATTAGTAGTCAAAGCACCGGAACCTGTAATAGTAAAAGAGTTTTCTTGTCGCTTGGTGCCACGTGAAATGCAACTATTGGCGATGAGTGCGTTAGCGTCGATGACTGGAGGTAATTCGGTGAAGCTGTTTGGAATGGAACTGGTATCGGGTGTATTAATGTTGATTACACCTGAAACGCCTTGTTCAGAACTGGCTGTAATATCACTTTTTTCGGTTGGCTTTGTCCGCGACTCGATACCGAAGATACCTTGCGAGTTAATTTCGACATTTCCACCGCGCCCTTCAAAAGCATTGGCGCTAATGTCGCTGTTTTCTTTGGGAATGGCAATGATGAATGTTGAGTTGATATTGATGTTACCACCATTACCTGCACCTTCTGCCAAACCCGCAGTTGCAGAAATAGAGCTATTACGACGTAGCAACAGCAGACCATCAACTATTAAGTTAATATTGCCTCCATTAGTTGTTCCAGTTCCAGCCGAGATTTGAGATTGATTTCCTAGTTGCAAAGTATCAGCTTTAACTGAAATATTTCCTGCTTCTCCTTTACCAAAACTGTCAACAAAAATAAAGGATTGATTTTTGAGGTCAATTGATCGCCCTGTTATAAAAATACTGCCTCCTTTGCCTTCAGCATTGGTGGTTACAGAACTAATAATTTCGCTGTTGTCAAGGTAAATACGATCGCCTGCATTCAAGGTAATATTAGCTGCATCGCCTTTGCCAAGTGTGGGGGAAATTAACTTAACTTGGTTGGTTAATGAGATAAAATTACGGGCGTTTACGGTAATATTACCCGCATCGCCTTGCCCTTGAGTTCTTGCATCTAATTGAGCTCTATTACTCAAAGAAAAAGAATCTGCTGTAATTCCAATATTGCCGCCTTTGCCTACATCATTTGCTCCAGTTATACTGCTAGCAATTCCGCTGGCACCAAAATTACTAGGCGTGAATTGTACGCCACCATCAAATACTACATTATTGCGGGCTTTAATTATGACATTACCTCCATTGCCGCGTCCATTGGAGACATCAGTTAATAATTGCCCTCCATTAGTAGCAACAAGAGAACCCGTTGTTATTTCAATATTCCCGCCATTGCCAACCGATTGTTCTAAAGTTGACCTTTGTCCTACACTACTAAAGATGCCGCTAGGAATGCCATATTCTCCTGGCAATACTCCAAAATCATTAGGAGGAATTTGCTGTCTTTTATAGCCATCAATAATAATCTTATCCTGAGCATTAATATCTATATTTCCGGCATCACCTTTGCCAAAAGTACTAGCATCTATTTGACCACCTTGAGTAAGGCTAAGAGAATCGGTGGTGATATTAATATTTCCTCCTTGACCTTCTCCTGTTCCGATTACTCTGCTGGCAATAGTGCTATTGTCTAAATTAATAGTGTTGCGCGCATCAATAGTGATATTTCCGGCATTTCCTTTACTGCCTGTGCTGCTTTGCAGTTGAGCATCATTGCTGAAGGACAGGGAACCAGTAGTAATATTAATATTACCGGCTTTACCTACTGCTTCAGGATTTACAGTAGTGAAAATGCTCAATCTAGGCTGACCTGTACCATCTACTGAGATGCGATCGCGGGCGTTGATGGTAATATTTCCAGCATCACCTCTACCTTTGGTTGAAGCGTTGATAAATGCACTATCAGAAATAGAAACTGAACCAGCATTAATTTCTATGTTGCCACCTTTGCCTTCACCGCCTAATTCCACCATATTGAAAATTGCACTGCCTACTTCTCCACTTGCTCCTTCTAGTGCAAAGCGATCGCTAGCGTTAATAATTAAGTTACCTGCGTTTCCTTGTCCAAGGGTACTACTATCTAACTGTGCGCCACCAGTGAGAGCAAAGTTGCTTGTCGTAATATTGATGTTGCCTGCATTACCTACGCCTCTTTCTTCTACAGCGCTGACAATACCACTAGAAGATGTTTGTTTAACTGGACTTATACCATCTAAAGAGATATTGCGTGCTTGAATAGTTATATTTCCTGTATTTCCTTGACCATTAGTATTAGCAATTATTCTTGAACCACCTGTAGCAATTAACGAGTCAGTGGTAATTATAATGTTTCCACTATTTCCTATACCCTCAGAAAATACAGAGTTATCAATTAAGCTTTCCTCTGCCAGTCGCAGAGTTCCGGTAATATTGAGACTAATATCTCCTGCTGAAATATTTGGTTCTGACGACGCGATACCAGCGACTATCCGACTTGCTGCCAAAATGTCTAAATTGCGTGCAGTGACAGCAACATTCCCATTGAGAATATTAACTATAGATTTATTTTTCAGTGATACATCTGCACGGGGGAGGTCTGCGGGAAAATTTAAAGTACCATCAGCATTCAAACCGATAGAACCCATACCTCCGACTGCGCCAATTTCTACTCTTCCAGCAGGAGCTGTCAACAATCCGCCATCCATTGTTACATTACCACCTACAAGCACCAAATTCTGACCATTTGGAACCTGTAACCCTAAATTAAAACCTGTGAGTGAATTGAAATTGATAGTTGCATTATTTTGAATCGCTGCATTCTGATTAATTTGATTAAACAACAACGCAGAAGGATTCACTGTTAACAATGGCGCTGCTTGGGGATTTGTCGCACTAAAAACCCCTTGATTATCAAGCTGTACCCCGTTCGCAGTCGTCCCCACAAATGAACCCTGTACATATAAACTGGCATTTTTTCCAAACACAATCCCATTGGGATTTATCAAAAAGAAATTTGGGTTAGAACTGCTAAGTGTGCCGAGTCTCCCCAATATTTCTGAAGGGTTATTACCTGTTACCCGTGCCAGAATATTTTGAATGTCGGCACTAGGAATAAAAAAATAAGCCCCTCTACCAGCGCTGATATTAAATTCTTGAAAGCTATGAAAAAGATTGATTTGGCGAGTTGCACCACCAGTAATTACTTCTATCGGTAGTCCCTGAAAGTTGTCTATAACTTGAGAGGACTCAGCACCGAGTGTGTTGTCGGGTACGATATTACTTTGCTGTGCCTGGGTTTTGCTAGTGAGGAGACTTATACTTAAGCAGCCCAGTAACCCTACCAATCTGAACTGCAAACACCTGTTTAATCCGTATTTGATCGTCATTGGGTGCGTTTTCATATAGATTATTTGAGTATCTAATAAAACTGCACCTTTGGACGATAAACAAGTGAATATTCGTTAATTATGCAGTTTTCTGCAATTAGTTCATTCTTCATGTATACGCTGCACGCAAACAAGCAAAAAAGGTGGATGTGTAACATTAATTAGAACATTCTCGACTCAATAGCAACTGCCCATTATCAAGCCGATATACACCAGTAGGTTCAATAATCGGATCGCCTTTCTTCCAAAGACGGGATATAGTTTCGATACCTCTTACCTCACCAGTTGTGTAGTTAGAAACCAAAACCCCAGGACGATTAGTAGTCAAAGCACCAGAACCTGTAATAGTAAAAGAGTTATTTTGTCGCTTTGTGCCGCGTGAAATGCAACTATTGGCGATGAGTGCATTAGTATCAATGACTGGAGGTAATTCGGTAAAGCTGTTTTGGATGGAACTGGTATCAGGTACGTTAATATTAATGGCACCTGAAACACCTAATTCGGAACTGGCAGTAATATCGCTTTTTTCGGTTGGCTTTGGACGCGCTTCGATACCAAAAATACCTTGCGAGTTAATTTCGACATTTCCACCACGCCCTTCAAAAGCGTTGGCGCTAACGTCGCTGTTCTCTTTAGGAACTGCGACAATAAATTTTGAATTGATATTGATGTTACCGCCATTGCCACCTTCAGCAGCGGTGGCTGAAATGAGACTGTCTCGACGTAACAAAATTAAGTTTGCGTTATCGATATTAATACTACCACCATCTTGGGATGCAGTTTCGGCGATAATATTAGCGCGATCGCTTAACTTTATTGTATCAGCTTTGATATCAATATTGCCTGCAATGCCACTGCCTTGACTATTGACTGATACCTGAGCGTTCGCGCTGACATTTAATTGCCTAGCATTCACTTGAATATTGCCACCTTGACCAGAAGCTGTTGAGGTAGTGTTGGCAAATAGTCCGCTAGTGCTTCTCAGATTTCTGTCAGAAAGGTTGATATTATCAGCGTTGAGAGTAATATTACCAGCTTGCCCCTGATTTGTAGCTGTTGTAATAATTTGTCCACCTTGGATAGCTTCAAAATTATTTGCGTTAATTGTCACCTCTCCGCCACCAAAAGCAGAGGTTGTTTTGGCATTTACCACCCCACCATTACTTACACGGAAGGAATTTGTATTAACAGTTATTGTTCCCCCTCGTCCGCTTGCATCGTCCTCTGTTGCAGTAGAGAGTAAACTCGAAAATCCAACTTTACTAACTCCATCTACAACAACAGCATCACCCGCATTAATAGAGATATTTCCAGCCCTACCTTGACCAAATGTAGAAACACTAAATCGTGCCCCATCTTCAACAAATACCGAATCAGTATTAATACGAATATTGCCACCGTTACCTCTACTATCAGAGGCAACAACACTAAAAACAGCAGTAGGACGTATAATACCTTCAAATTGTCCAAACCCAGAAGCAAGAAAACTGTCACGAGCATTGATAATAATATCTCCAGCATCCCCTCTTCCAAAAGTACTTGCTTGGAGTTGAGCACCATTTAGCATGGATAGCGCACCTGTATCAATGCGGATTGTTCCACCTTTACCATCACCGAACTCTCCAGGATTAAGAATATCTCCCACAATATTCGAGATAATTGCTCTGCTGTCTAATGAAACGCGATCGCTCACATTAATAAATATATTGCCAGAATTACCTTGTCCTTGTGTACTAGCTTCTAGTGATGCATTATCTTTCATAGATAGGGTTCTAGCATTGATGCGAATATCTCCGGCATCGCCGATACCAGTACTTGCAACACTACTTGAAATTCCAGTGGAAACCGGCAATCCTTCTTGAAGCTCAAGTTCTGATAGGGATATATCACCACGGGCATTGATAGTTACATCTCCCGCATTTCCCCGCCCGAAGGTATTAGTTTGTAACAGAGAACCATTAGTCATCGATAAAGATTTGCCTTCAATGCTGATTGTGCCACCATTCCCTCTCGCATTTCTTCTTACTGCACTGGAGATAACAGAGGTTTTGTCAAGGTTGAGTTGATTGACAGCATTGACTGAGATATTACCTGCATTGCCTTCTGCATAAGTGTCACTAAACAATGCAGAACTATTTGAGAGTGAAAATGCTCCACCTCTAACACTAATATTACCCGCATTACCTTCTCCGGCTGTGATGGTTCGGAGGTCGCCTTCATTAACCAAGTTTACTTCATTACGTGCTTGAATTGTGATGTTACCCGCATTACCTTTTTTTGTTGTGATAGTGCTTAGACTTGCACCATCAGCAACAACTACTGAGTCAGCACTTATGCTGATGTCGCCGCCATTACCTTTCCCTTGTCTTTCGGCAGTGCTTAAAATGCCACTAGAGAAATTACCTTTAAACCCAGTAAATAGAACAGTATTATCAGCATCAATAATTATATCTCCCGCATCGCCTTCACCAAAGGTGCTACTATCCAGTTGAGCTGCACCAGCAATCGTCAGCAAACCTGTAGAAATGCGGATATCTCCACCCCTACCAATGCCTTCGTCATCAAGCAAACTGCCGATAGCAGAATCATTATCTAAGGAAATGCGATCGCTTGCTTTAATGGTTATGTTTCCAGCATTACCCCGTCCATTTGTATTTGCAGATAGTCGAGCGTTATTATCCAAGAACAAGGAACCTGTTGTAATATTAGTATTGCCGCCGTTGCCATTTGCTTTTTGAGCAACAGCACTAGAAATTGTTCCATCGTTGTCTAAAGAAATGCGATCTCCTGCTTTAATGGTTATGTTTCCAGCATTACCTTGTCCAAAAGTAGCTGTTCGTATGTCTGCATTATCAAGCAACAAAGAATTTGTAGTAATCTCAATATTACCTGCGTTGCCCACAGCACTTGGACTTACATCACTTGCGATAAAACCGTAAGGCTTGAGCGAGACTTGATTGCCCGCACGAATTAAAATATTTCCTGCACTTCCTCTGGCTTCTTCCTCTGCACTACTGAAAATACCGCTAGTAAATATAATGAATAACTTGCCTAAAGAACCTCGATCAATTTCATCTTGAATACCAAATCCATCTATCGTCACGGAATCACGAGCATCAACAATAATGTTGCCTGCGTTACCCTGTCCGCGTGTGAGTGACTGAACTTCTCCGCCATTCGTTAGGGAGAGTGATTCCGTTTTGATGCGAATACTGCCCGCAGAACCAATTCCTATCTCTTCAAGTGTGCTAAAGATTGAACTACCAGTTTCAGCACCTCGAACACCTCCATCCACAGAAACTGTATTACGTGCATCAATGATGATGTTGCCACCACTACCTTTTCCAAATACGCTTACATCTAATTTGGCGCTATTAGTGATTGATACAGAACCTGCGGTAATCTGAATATCTCCACCTTGTCCAAATGCTCCATTTTCGATAGTGCTAAGAATAGCGCTCGGACGAAAGCTAGAATTAACACCGTCTATAGAGATGCGATCGCGAGCGTTGATAACTATGTTACCTCCATTACCTTGTCCAAAGGTACTAGCATTCAAGCGTCCACCTCCATTAAGTGAAAGGCTGTTAGTTGAGATGTCAATATTGCCAGCATTACCGACTGCCCCTGTTTCCACTATGCTAAAGATAGTGCTTCCATTTAAGGCAATATCATTGTTTGCATTGACAATAATGCTACCAGCATCACCTGTTCCCCAAGTGCTAGCACTGATATAGCCAAAACCTGTAAAGGACATTGAATTCGTATTAATGCGAATATCGCCACCTTTACCAATAGCATTAGGAAACACCCAATTTATAATAAAACTCTGCGGAGAAATTTGTAATTTGTCTGTGGTATTTATCGTGATTTCTCCAGCTTGACTATTAACTGTTCCCAAGCCAGAGCGAATACCAGCTTGTATTGTGCTGCGTGAAATATCCAAATTAGCAGCATTAATTGCTATGCTTCCACCATTATCAGCTGTTACATCAATCAAAGAATTTGAGATGCTGGCATTTGCCTGTGCAAGATTGTCAGGTAAGCTGAGACTGCTATCTGAATTTATCCCTACTGTTCCCGTTTCAGCAATTGCAGCAAGTTCAATTCGTCCACCAAAAGCCTGTAAAATGCTTCCATTTAACCCAATGTCACCACTAATCAAAGCCAGAGTTTTTCCTGGTTCTACACCTAAAAAAGATTGGTTAGTAGTTATAACACCTCTCTGCTGTTGAGTAAAAAATAATGCTGAAGGATTCACTGTTAACAATGGTGCTGCTTGGGGATTTATCGCACTAAAAACACCTTGATTGCCAAACTGCACACCGTTCGCAGTTGTCCCCAGAAACGAACCCTGCACATCTAAACTAGCATCTTTACCAAACACAATCCCATTAGGATTTATCAAAAATACATTAGGATTAGAATTACCAAATGTGCCGAGTCTCCCCAAAATTTCTGAAGGGTTATTACCTGTCACCCGTGCCAGAATATTTTGGATATCTGCGCTAGGACTCAAGAAATACGCCCCCCGTCCCTCGCTAACATTAAATTCCCCAAAGCTGTGAAACAGATTGATTTGGCGAATTGCACCACCTGTAATTACTTCTATCGGTTGTCCCTGAAAGTTGTCTAGAACTTGAGACGACTCAGCGCCAAGTGTGTTATCAGATACGATATTACTTTGCTGTGCCAGAGTTTTGCTAGCGAAGATACTGACAATTAACCAGCCTAGCACCCCTGTCAGTCCAAACTGCAAACACTTGTGTAATCCGTATTTTCTCGTCATCAGACGCGCTTTTATATAGATTATTTTAGTATCTAATAAAACTGCACCTTTGGACGATAAACAAGCGAATATTCGTTAATTATGCAGTTTTCTGCAATGAAGCGATGTCTGACAAAGACTGGACGGCGATAAAATACATATGTCCTAAGCTTAGTGTTTTTATAGTTCCCCAAATTTACGATAAACTGTTAGTGCGATCGATCTACAAATGGAGATTGCAAGTACTACAAAAATCAATTTGAATATAGTTAATTGCATAGTTTTTTTGTCACCCAACCATAACAAAAAGCCCCAAGCTGTAATCGCTAGAGGCTTTTAGTATGAGTAATGAGACCTGGCATCGAGCTATTTTTGCGTAGGGCGAC
>NZ_CAWUDN010000115.1:0-25075 GCF_963920915.1 Nostoc sp. PCC 9305 | reverse complement strand
CTAACTCCTAACTCCTAACTCCTAACTCCTAACTCCTAACTCCTAACTCCTAACTCCTAACTCCTAACTCCTAACTCCTAACTCATAACTCATAACTCATAACTCCTAACTTTATTCTTAACTCATAACTCCTAACTCCTAACTTTATTCTTAACTCATAACTAAAAACTTTTATGACTGAACTGCTGCAAAAAGTACGAGTGATTGACCCTGTTTCTGAAATCGACGAACTCTTTGATGTGCTGATTGCTGATGGTTATATCCGAGAAGTGGCTTCGCACATTTCTGACATCAGTTCCGATACTCAAATCAGAGATTGTCAGGGATTAGTTCTCGGCCCTGGATTAGTCGATTTGTACAGCCACTCTGGCGAACCTGGCTTTGAAGAACGGGAAACCCTCTCGTCTTTCTTACAAGCTGCTGCTGCTGGTGGCTTTACTAGAGTTAGCATTTTACCCGATACATCCCCAGTTATTGATAACCCTGCACTTGTGGCACAGTTGCAGCAGAAGAGGGCAGAGGGGCAGAGGGGCAGAGGGGCAGAGGGGCAGAGGGGCCCAGAGGCAGAAAAGAGTTTGTCTCCCCTGCTCCCCTGCTCCCCTGCTCCCCTGCTCCATCTCTGGGGTGCTATCACCCTAGACGTTGCTGGGAAGCAGATGACGGAATTGGCAGATTTAGCGTCTGCTGGAGTTGTGGGTTTTACTGATGGTAAACCTTTAGAAAATTTGGCGCTGGTGCGGAGAGTGTTAGAGTATCTCCAGCCATTGGGTAAACCAGTCGCATTTTGGCCTAGCGATCGCCAGTTAACAGCAAATGGTGTAATGAGAGAAGGGACAGATGCTCTGCGTTTTGGTTTACCCCCAATCCCCGCCAGCGCTGAAACAACTGCGATCGCAGCTATGCTGGAATTGGTGGCAACCATCGGCACACCAGTCCATATCATGCGTGTCTCTACAGCTCGCAGCGTGGAATTAATCGCCTCAGCTAAAGCGGCTGGTTTACCCATCACCGCTAGCACCACCTGGATGCACCTTTTACTTGATACCAAAGCAGTTAAAAGTTATCACACCAGCTTGCATTTAGACCCGCCTTTAGGGACTCCTCGTGATATGGCGGCGTTGCGTGCAGGGGTACGTGCGGGTGTAATTGATGCGATCGCTATCGATCACACACCATACAGCTACGAAGAAAAAGTCCAAGCCTTTGCCGAAGCACCAGCTGGGGCAATTGGTTTAGAGCTAGCATTACCTTTGCTGTGGCAATATCTTGTTGAAACTGAGGAATTTACAGCTTTAGAATTATGGCGGGCATTGAGTACCAATCCAGCAGAGTGTTTAGGGCAAAAAGTAAGTGCAATTCTACCTCATCAACCAGCGGAACTTACTTTATTTGATCCCCAGAAAACCTGGAAAGTCGAACGTAAAAGTCTTTATACACTTTCCCAAAACACACCTTGGTTAGGACAACAGTTGAAGGGTCATGTTGTGCAAACTTGGTGTTGAAAAAGCGTACTTAAAACTATAACTAATCTTCTAAAAGATTAAGATAGGTTCCCCTTACTGCCTGAATTACTATTTTGTAAATTTATATTTTACTGTAGTTATATTTGTCAGCATCCCCTAGCAAGGCAAACTAACACTTACAATAGTTCCTTTCTCAGGAATGCTATCGATTGTAAATTCACCACCATATAATTTAACTATATGCTGAACAATAGCCAGTCCTAAGCCAGAGCCTTGTTGCTCCCATGACTTTCGATTAAATTGTACAAAAGCTCCAATTTTGTTAATCTCTTCAATTGCCATACCTTTGCCATTATCGATTACATATAAATTAAATTTATTACCTTCTCTCTTACTCATAACTTTTATTTCACTGCTTGGTAAAGAAAACTTAAAAGAATTCTCTAGTAATTCTTCAATCAGAATACTCAAATCTTCTTGTGGTAATTGTACTGTAGATTCTTGGATATCTAGCTTTAAATCTTTTTGTCTAGAGTTTTCTATAGCTTTTTTGAGAGCAACTTCACTAATAATTTTCTCAGCAAGACATCTACCTTTTATTTCTTTAATTTGACGAGTTTTTTCGGGACTTTTAGTTATTAATTCCAGATTGCTATACAATAAAAACCTTTGAACTAGTGCATTCAAGCGATTTGCAGATGTGTAAATTAATTCAGCAATTTCAACTTCTTCAGAGTCAGTCATGACGCCACAACTTTCTATTAACAATTGTGACATACCGAGAATACCATTTAAAGGCGTATTCAGTTCGTGAGGTAATGAGTGAGCAATATTCATTCTGAGTTCGTCTAGCTTTGCTTGAGTTTGGCGCTCAACCAAAGCGTGTTTATCAAGACGAGAAGCGATCGCATTGAGTAGTTCTTCAGGAGTAAATGGTTTAGTCAAATAATCATCAGCCCCAAAATCCATTCCCTGACGAAAATCTGAACGCTCTGCTTTAGCAGTAACAAATATTAAAGGAATATTGATAGTTGCTTCATTTTTACGTAAAGCAGACAGCACGCTATAGCCGTCTAATTCAGGCATCATAATGTCACAGATAATTAAATCTGGTAATTTTGCTTGAGCAATTTCTAATCCAATCTTACCGTTTGCAGCTATCAAAGTTTCAAAATCAGAAAGCTGTAAAATTTCTTGAATGTTTCCCCTGACTTGGGGTTCGTCTTCTATAATTAAAATTGTGTTCATTTATGATTAGTAAAGATAAAAGTATCAATTTTATATTATTGGTCTAGCAATTTCCGACCTAGTGAGATACGTTTCCACAGCTACTAACCTTGGTAAACAAGATTTGGGTGTACTTCAGTTGCTTAGGAAACGCTATATCCACACAAAGCTTATCTTGCTAAACAAGAAAAATTAATTGTCAATAATACCGTATAATCATATTCATGACCTAAGTAAAAACGCTGAAGTATTTCAATATATTTGTTGCGCAGATATACTATTTGCTATGGTTAAGCAAATTAAAATTTTGCAAAATTTTGGCATTTTCTGGGGTTAATAATGTTTGTAAATTCTTCATTTCATTCAACAACATCATTTCTCTTGCATACTCTTGTTGTAGGATACTCAAGTAGCGATCGCGCTCAACATCTGATTGAGCTTTTTTCAGCATATAGATTGCCATATTCATATTTGAAAGCGGATTCCCTAAATCTTGTAAAAGCTTTTGTAAAACCTCGTTGCATATTTCTGCTAGGTGTTGGCTCTCTTGCAGTTTTTGTGAATTTATCTCTATCTCCTGCTTCAACTTGGTATTTTTTTGATGTTCTTGTTCGTATTGTTGTTTGATTAAAGCTGGTTTTTCTACCCGATCTAATCTGACCTGAATTGCCTTCAAAAGTTCGTCCATAGAGAAAGGTTTTGTCAGGTAATCATCGGCTCCTAATTCCATACCTTGGCGTAAGTCACCACGGTCTACTTTTGCAGTCAGAAAAATGACTGGGATAGATTCAGTTACTGGGTCTTGGCGTAAGGCTGTCAGTACACCGTAACCGTCAAGTTCAGGCATCATAACGTCACAACAGATAAGGTCTGGTTGTTCTGTTTTAGCAAGTCGTAATCCTTCTAAACCATTATTTGCAGTAATAGTATTAAAATCGGAGAAACTTAAAATCTGTTGAATATTTGAACAGATTTGGGCTTCATCTTCAATTACTAATATCTTTTTGTTCATTGGCTTCTTCTAATAATGATTTTTACTAGGCAGTTTTGTGAGATATACAGACGCAGCAAATACAGTTCTTAGAACTGATTATTCAGCTTATCAACTTGGAAATTTACATTCAATTCCAAACAATCCCCCGCAGTTTATTGTTCCCTAAAATTATTTACTAATAACACATTAGATATTTTTCATTGAGGAACTCACCTATAATCAGTGGCAGTTCTACCCTAAAAGTCGTACCCACTCCGATCTGGCTAGTGAAAGTAATTCTTCCTTTATGAAGGTCTATACAGTTGTTGACTATTGCCAAACCTAATCCACTTCCTGGCGTATTACCAACATTACTCGCTCGGTAGAATGGTTCAAATAACTTCTGTTGATCCTCTGGTAAAATACCAATACCCTCATCTTGAATTAGAAAAACTGCGCTTTCATCTTGAACTAATAAATCAATTTGAATATTGCTACTATCTGGCGAGTATTTGACAGCGTTTGAAAGCAAATTGCTCAATATTTGTCGCAAAAGCTTCTTGTCTATACAAGCCATAAAGGGATCGTCTGTTGATGTATTACTCAAATACTGAGGAAAAAAGGTTAGGGTATGTTTGGGAGAACTGAGTTGAATTTCCTCTACCAAAGAACGACATAAGCTAATTAAATTAATGCAAGTTGGTTCAAATGCCAATTTTCCAGCTTCAGCCTTATTAATTAGCAAAATATCATCTAATAGTTGAGTAGTATGTTGCACATAAGTCTCAATGCACTGGAGATGTTTATGCTTTTGTTGTTCATCTAGTTTATGGCTAAAGCTTTTTAAGATTCCAGCAGAGGAAGCAATCACAGCTAAAGGAGTTCGGAACTCGTGGGAGGTCATAGAAATGAAACGAGATTTCAACTCACTGAGTTCTTTTTCTTTTACTAAAGCCTTACAAATATTTTCTTCAGCTTGTTTACGCTCGCGTATATCTTTAACTACACCAATCGTATAAATAGGTTTACCAAGCGGATCTCGAATTAGAGAACCCGTTAAATTTATCCAAATTACATCAGCATTTTTATGTAAATAGCGCTTCTCAATCGAGAATGTTTCTACCTTTCCTGATATTAATTTTTGTAACTGATTTAGATGGATTTGTATATCTTCTGGATGTGTGATATCTCTAAAGTTTTTCTTGAGGATTTCTTCTTGGCTATAGCCTAAAATTTCACACAACTTTTGATTAACTTTAACAAAATGTCCATCTAAAGTTTCTAGTTTAATTCCCACTGCTGCTTGATTAAAAATAGCTCTAAGTTCTGCCTCACTTTGTTGTAAGTCTAAAGTGCGTTGCCTAACCCTGACTTCTAAATCTTGATTGAGTTTTTGTAGAGCTTCTTGCGCTCGTTGTCTTTGCAGTTCAGCAGATGCTCTAGCTGCAAATACTTTGAGAATTCCTTCAAATTTATGTTGGTCAGGTATGGGTTTATCATCTACTATGCATAGTGAGCCAATTGGTTGACCAAAATCATCACTCAAAATAACTCCCATAGAACTTTCAGCTTCCATAGCAGCTAATCTTTTCGCATTAGGAAAAAGTTGCTGAATTATCGAACTACAGTGATAAACTCCTTGCTTGAGCAAAGTTTCACATATAGTTGATTTTGGGTCATAGCAAATATTGGGTTGTAACTGCCCATCAGACCAAAATCCTAAAGTATGAGCTTGCTCATCAATTAACTCACTTACTAAGGTGTTACGGACATCTAAAGTCGAAGAAATATGCTCAACTAATGCTGGGAAAAAATCACGTCCAGTCGTAGAAGCTGTACTTTCTATCAAACTTTGTAAGGCTGTTTCAGCTTGTTTGCGTTTTGTAATATCGATTCCGATGGCAACGGCGGCTGTGTTTTGTTGATATTTTTGAGCTACGAGCAAATAATTGCATATTTTACCATTAATTTGGACATCAATAACCTTAGAATCTGCTCTATCTTCCCTATCTAAAAACTCATGCATAAATTCTGTAAATTCCGGGCTGTTTTCCATAAAGCCCAATTCTTGACCAACAAAAGCATCGGGAGTCAAGTTAAAACTTTCAGCTAAATGGCGATTAACCCCTAAATAATATCCATCATCATTTACCCAAGAAACAAACCCAGGTACTGCATCTAAAACCGTTTGTAATTGCTCTTTTGCTTGTTGTAGATTTTTTTCTGCTCGTTTATATTCTGTAATGTCCTCGGAAATACACAACAGATATTCGGGTTGTTGGTTTTTATCATACAAAGGAATTTTAGTCGTATGTAAAATTCTTCTGCCAAAAGTAGGACTGTCAATAGGTTCTTCAGAAATATCTTGAGGTACGCCGCTAGCAAAACTTTCTAGGTCTTTTTGACACAAAAAGTCTGCTTGTTCCTTCGGGAGCAATTCGTAATTTGTTTTGCCAATAGCCTGCTCTGCTGTAATACCAAAAATATTTTCGCAGGTATGATTCCAGAGCTTGACTGTCCCAAAACTTTCTGGTTTGGCATCTTTAACAAAAACTGCTACAGGCAGATTATTGATCATCGACTGTAAAAAGTTGCGAGTCTGTTGGAGTTCCTCTTGTGCTTTTCGACTTTCAGTAATGTCATGAAATTTTCCAGATACTGAACTGGATACAAACAAATCATTTCTAATAATTATTGTTTGTAATAAATTTATTATTCAGAATTTAAATGAAAATGTAATCGAGGAAAAACAGGATTTTTTTTCTGATTAAATTGAGAGTATTTACTTGAATGGCTATTTGTAATTGCTGAACAAATACTGAGTTGCAACTCTAAATTGTCCGTAGGATAGAGGAGATTTTATAGAAGAAGGCTACAGAACAAGCCAATAAAATCGATAATGTAAAACTTTAAAACAATCTAGCTGATGATAAAAATCACTACAAAACAGAGGTTTGAGCGTTATTCTGGCGGCTATTAATGGATGAATTTTGAAGACTGCAAATTTACTGAAGCTCTGAGGAGGTGTTTAGGTAAAATTGCGAATTCCACTCGTTTATAACACCTAGTCGTAAAGCGATTAAAGTGCAAAAATTTTCAGGTATTTGAGCAAGACATCGTGCTGATGGGCAATATAAAAATATCTCAGGTATTTTGCCTGTTCTATATTCTTCTTGTCCAAGTGTGATTCGGTTTACATCAAGCTATTAACACGGTGATATCGAGCTATAATTTTTTTGAAACGCGATCGCGTTTGTATTTTTAACTTATGAGTCATCCTTCTTGCCTCACAATCCTGCTGATTGATGATTGCGCTGAAGATCGGGAAGCATATCGTCGCTTTTTGGAGCAAGACAGCCTGTATACCTACCGCTTTTTGGAATTTGAGACGGGAATGCCAGCACTGAAATGGTGTCAACAGGAGACACCAGATGTCATTTTGCTGAATTTTTTGTTACTCGATGGCGATGGGCTGAAGTTTATTCAACAGTTTCGGGAATGCCATAATACCCAAACTGCTGTGATTATGCTGACAGAACAAGGGGATAAAATTACTGCTGTCCGTGGCATGAAAAGTGGTGTAGAAGATTATCTCGTTAAAAAGAAACTTACACCTGAAGTTCTTCAAGGTGCAATTCATCATGCCATTGAACGGATGGATTTGGCTCGACAGTTAGAACAAAGTCGGGAACAACAACAACTAATTGCTGCGATCGCCTTACGGATTCGTCAGTCTCTGAAACTAGAAGAGATTCTGCGTACTATAGCAACAGAAGTACGGCAGTTTTTGAAAGTAGACCGAGTACTTGTTTTTCAATTTCAGCCGGATATGAGCGGCACAATTAAGGCGGAGTCAGTGCTTCCAGGTTGGACTGTGGCTTTGGGACAGCAGATTTTGGACACCTGTTTTCAACAGGGAGCCGGAAGTGACTATCGCCAAGGAAAAAAACGAGCAATTGACGATATTCATCAGGCTGGTTTAACAAATTGTCATTTGCAGCTTCTAGAACAATTTGAAGTCAAAGCTAATCTGGTAGTACCCATTTTGGTCAAAGAGCAATTATGGGGATTATTAATTGCTCACCAATGTAGTGCGCCTCGTCATTGGCAATCAGTAGAACTAGATTTGTTGGATCAATTAGCGGTGCAAATAGCGATCGCCATTCAACAGGGAAGTGCATATCAGCAATTACAGGCAGAACTAGCAGAACGCCAACGGACAGAAGCAGCCCTAAAAGCTAGCAAAGAGAAACTCAAACTGACCCTGAATTTTACTGGTATTGGCTATTGGGAGTGGAACCCAATCACCCATCAAATATTTGCTAGCGAGAATGCAATTCGCTGTTTTGGTTCCGATCTGAGTGATGTGAACTGGACTTATGAAAAGTGGCTCAATCAATTACATCCAGAGGATCGAGAATGGGTTGAGTCGGAACTGAGGCAAGCGATCGCCACCCAAACCGATTATGCTGTGGAATATCGAGTTGTCTGGCAAGATGGCAGTATTCACTGGGTATCGGCAAAAGGACGGGGAGTTTACGACGCAACCGGACAATTGCTGCGAATGCTGGGAGTGCTAATAGATATCACAGAACGCAAGCTCTCAGAGGAAGAGCGGCGGCGTGCCCAGATGCTGCAAATTGAATTACGTCTTCTGGAGCAAATTCTCGAAGTAGTCCTAGCAGGTTACTGGGACTGGGATATTCCTGGCAATCAGGAGTACTTGAGCTTAACCTTCAAGCAGATGTTCGGCTATGAAGATCGTGAGTTGCCAAATACACCAGAGAGCTGGCAACGCCTGATTTTTCCAGAGGATTTACCAGGTGTTCTGCAACTTTTTGAGCAACACGTCCAAAGTCGCGGACAAATCCCCTTTTACAATGAGGTGAGATATCGACATAAGGATGGTTCTACCGTTTGGGTGATTTGTTCCGGTCGGGTCATTGCCTGGGATCGAGACGGCAATCCTCTGCGGATGATTGGTTGCCATATTAACATTACACAGCGCAAACAGGCAGAAGCTCAATTATTAGCGATCGCTAATTTGCAACAAGCTATTTTAGATGGTACTGACTATGCCATTATTTTTAATAACTCAAATGGCATCCAAATTTTCAATGCAGCTGCTCAGAAAATGTTAGGCTACACAGCACATGAGGTTGTTCAGCAAATAAATCCAACTACATTTCACGACCCAGAGGAACTCAAACAACGAGCAGCAGAACTCTCGTTAGAATTTGGTAGGGAAATTGCACCCGGTAGGGATTTTTTTACTATCGTCACTCAAGACGGAAGCACCTATGAAAACGAATGGACTTACATTCGCAAAGATGGCTCTCGTTTCCCTGTATTTCTGTCAGTAAAAATTCTCCAGGATCTAGAAGGACAGAATATCGGATTTTTGAGTATTGCCAAAGATATTACCCAGCAAAAACAAGTAGAGACAGCCCTTCGAGACAGCGAACTCCGTTATGCAAATTTGGCAGAAGCGGCTCCTGTAGCTATTTTCCGACTGGATGGCTTTGGTAACTGCATCTATGCTAACGATCGCTGGAGTGAGATGACTGGTAGACCAACACAGGCAGCATTGGGGATGGGTTGGTTACAGGCTTTGCACCCAGAAGACGCCGAGCGTTTGGGAAGGGAATGGTCTCTAAAATTTGAGCAAGAACGTGTTAATCCAAGGGAATTCTATCAGAGTGAGGGCAGACATCTACGCCCAGATGGCAGCATCAACTGGTTCTATGTCCAAGTGCTACCCGAAATCAACACTAACGACACTATTATCGGCTACATTGGCACATTGACAGATATTAGCGAACGCAAACAAGTAGAAGAACAGCTGCATCATCTCTCCGAACGGCTAACCATAGCAATCAGCTCTGGAGGATTTGGTATTTGGGAATATGATTTCGTCCAAGCAAGGCAGATTTGGGACGATCGTATGTACGAACTGTATGGAGTGAATAAAACTGATTTTAACGGTTCTTTTGATGCTTGGTTTAACTGCCTATACCCGGAAGATCGCCCCTATCTGCTGGAAACTATGGAGCAAGTTATACAAGGAAATCAAGAATATAATGTCGAGTTCCGCATCGTTCAACCAAGTAGAGAAATTCGTTATCTTAAAGGCTACGGCATTCTCAAGCGTGACCAGCAGGGTGAACCTGTACGGATGATTGGGGTTAACTATGATATTAGCGAACGGCAAGCCGCGCTACTCGAACGCAAACAAGCCGAACAAGAACTCATCCACAATCGGGATTTACGAGAAGCAATTTTTAACGAATCTGCTGATGCCATCTTTCTGGTCGATCCGCAAACCCTGCTCACTCTAGATTGCAATCGGCGGGCAGTGGAACTGTTTGAGGCGGTTGACAAAGCTGAATTAGTCAGTATCAATGGTCAGACACTCCAACTGCGTCCATTCACTGCCAGCGAAACAGATGCGATCGTCAGAGATATGCAGTCAAAAGGTGTCTGGAGCCTAGAGATTGAATATATTACTCTTCAGGGTAAAATTTTCTGGGGAAACATTGCAGCCAAGCCAATTACTGTAGCCGGACGCACCATGAATCTAGTACGGATCGCTGATATCAGCGAACGGAAAGAGGCACAAGAGGCATTGGCGAAATATGCCCATGAGGTCGAAGATTTATACAATAATGCTCCCTGTGGCTATCATTCCCTCGACAGCGAAGGCCGATTGCTCAAGGTCAACGAGACTGAACTGCAATGGTTGGGTTATACCCGTGAGGAAATGATTGGCCAACCTGTGCTGAATTTTTTCACCCAAGCCAGTCGCTTGTCCTTCGCACAAAACTATCCTCGCTTCAAAAAGCAGGGTTCGGTGAAGGATTTGGAATTTGACATGGTTTGTAAAGATGGCACAGTTTTCCCCATGCTGGTAAGTGCTACTGCTGTCAAGGATGCTAAGGGTGACTATCTATACAGCCGCACCACCCTATTTGATATCCGCGAACGCAAACAGACCGCGCAAGAACTAGAAGAATCACGTAAAATGCTGCAAACGGTACTAGATACATTTCCGCAACGTGTTTTTTGGAAAGACCGCCAATCGAGGTTTATCGGCTGCAATCCAGCATTTATCCACCATTCTCAACTGACAGCCGATGAAATTATCGGCAAGACCGACTTTGAATTACCTTGGGCAAAGTTGGCACACCTCTACTGTGCAGACGATATGATGGTGATGAACACTCGAACACCTAAACTAGGCTATGAGGAACCATTTGAAGGGGCTAATGGCGAACAACTCTGGCTGCGAACTAATAAGGTTCCCCTAACTAATAGCGCAGGAGAGGTGATTGGCATACTGGTATCTCACGAAGATATCACAGAACGCAAACAAGCCGAAGCACAATTGCGGCAAACGAATGAGCAGCTTGCTAACGCCAATATGGAACTTGCCCGCGCCACTCGCCTCAAAGATGAATTTCTCGCAAACATGAGCCATGAACTGCGAACACCTCTCAATGCGATTTTGGGTATGTCAGAGGGCTTACAAGAAAGTGTGTTTGGCTCCATTAATGAAAGACAAGCAAAAGCGATCGCCACTATTGAGCGCAGTGGCAGACATTTACTAGAACTAATCAACGACATTCTAGACTTGTCTAAAATCGAATCTGGCAAACTGGAACTGCAACTAAGTGATGTTTCTGTTAGGAGCCTGTGTGATACCAGCCTTGCCTTTGTCAAACAGATGGCTTTGAAAAAAAGTATTCGTCTTAGTACTCATATTTCTGACAATATTGACAGCATCCAAGTAGACGATCGCCGCCTGCGTCAGGTACTCATCAACCTGCTAAGTAACGCTGTCAAATTTACGCCAGAACGGGGATGTGTAACGCTAGAAGTCCGGCTGGAGGGGGCAGGGGAGCAAGGGAGCAGAGGAGCAGAGGAGCAGAGGGGCAGAGGAGCAGGGGGAGCAGGGGAAGTAAATTCTGCCTTGTCTTCCTCATCTTCCCCAGATATTTGCTTCCGTATCACTGACACTGGCATCGGTATCGCCCCTGAAGAAATTGGCAAGCTGTTTCAGTCTTTTATCCAACTTGACAGCAGCCTCAATCGCCAATACAGTGGCACCGGTCTAGGTTTGGCACTGGTACAAAAGATTATTACCCTACATGGAGGAACCGTCTTAGTTAGCAGTGAAGTTGGAAAGGGAAGTTGTTTTACCGTCCGCATTCCCTACCATAGCAGCGACAATCTTCTAAGAACGCAGGTAACTACTTCATTACCCAGCTATCCCTTACTTGTTGAAAATGCTCAAGTTTTGATTATCGAAGATTCTGTGGCGGCAGCCGATCAGATTACTCGTTACTTCAGCGAGATGGGAATGCAATCTACCATTTATCCCCAGGGAGAAGGAGCCGTAGAAGAAGTGCTGCGAGTTCAACCTGCTCTAATCATTCTCGATCTGCAACTACCGAACCTATCGGGTTGGGAGGTGCTAAATCAACTCAAGACCAACCCAAAAACCAAAGATATTCCAACGATCATCATTTCAGTCGTGGATGAACACAGCAAAGGACTGGCTCAGGGAGCGTTTGAATATCTGGTCAAACCCATTACCCGCGCTCAACTTCAGGCAACTATAGAGAAACTACAATATCCTGCCCGTTCAGACTCACCAAATCTAATTGTAGTGCCAGAAGTCTTTCTAGAGAATCCTTTGATTTTGCTGGCAGAAGATCATCAACCAAATATTGATACGATGTCTGCCTATCTTGAAAGTCGAGGGTATCATCTGATTTTGGCAAATAATGGACAACAAGCTATCGATCTTGTGAGAGTTCAACGCCCCGACTTAATTGTGATGGACATTCAAATGCCGGGAATGGATGGGTTGGAAGCAATCCGCCACATCCGTAACGAACCACAATTTGTGCATATTCCCATAATTGCACTAACGGCATTAGCTATGCCCGGCGATCGCGAAACTTGTTTAGCAGCTGGAGCTAACGAATATTTGACCAAACCCGTAAAACTTAAACAGCTTGTAACCACAATTCAACAATTTTTAGAAAGGTAGCGGAAATTCTCGATGGATAGTCAACCCTCTATTTTAGCGATCGATGATGAACCCGATAACTTTGATGTTATTGAAACCTTGCTGGATGGTGAAAACTACCAGTTATACTACGCTCCTAGTGGTCAACAAGCTCTAAACCGCCTCGATAGTTTTCAGCCCGATCTGATTTTATTAGATGTGATGATGCCCGATCTTGATGGGATGGAAGTCTGCCGACGCATCAAAGCCGATCCACAATGGCAAGCAGTGCCGATTATTATGGTGACAGCATTAACCGATAAAGAAGATTTGGCTCGATGTCTGGCGACGGGTGCAGATGATTTCATTAGTAAACCCGTTAATGGTGTGGAATTACGAGCCAGAGTTCATTCCATGTTAAGGATTAAGCAGCAGTACGACAGTATGCAAGTATTGCTCAAACTGCGAGAAGACATGGTAAACATGATTGTGCACGATCTGCGAAATCCACTTACCAGTATTGTTTTAGGCGCAGAGATTCTGCGGTTGTCAAGTTTGTCACCTGAACAACAGCAAGGCAAAATCGAGCAAATTTTAGTTGCTGGACAACAACTGCAATCGTTGATCGATAGCTTGCTGATCATGGCAAAGCTGGAATCTGGAAAAATGCTTCTAAACTACACAGAAGTAGACCTTTGTGCGCTGTGTATGTCAGCATTGGCAGATATTGAGGCGATCGCAAATCAAAAGAACCTGACTCTGATACGCGAACTACCCGAACCTGGTGGCATTGTTGCAGTAGATGCAGTTATCTTTCGTCGAGTACTGGATAATTTGCTCTCCAATGCCATTAAGTTCTCCCCGTCCAAGTCTCAAGTTACCCTACGGGGAGAGTATTTAGCAGCAGGTGGTGTAAAAGTGCAAGTCGCTGATTCTGGTTCTGGAGTAAGTCTGGAGTTACGACAAATCATTTTTGATAAGTATGAAATTGGAACTCCGATACCAGAAGTTTCGCAAATTGGTTTAGGATTGGCTTTCTGCAAAATGGCGATCGACGCACATTCTGGTACAATTACCGTCGAAGATAATTATCCAAATGGTAGTATCTTCACTGTACTACTCAAAAATGAATAATTAACTCTCAAGTTACTGCATTTAAGAATTATAGTATGCTCTTTCTGCTAATGTGACATCTAGCATGAATGGATTGTCATTACCTTTTTGAACAATTTATAAATGGGGAAGTCCTTTAAGTAATTATGTTTGCACACCAAATTCTTCTGGATCAATTCCCCAATTTACCCAGCAAATTGCTTCACGCGCTGAGTTTATATTTGGTGGAACTCGCAAGGCATGAATAAACCCTGTACTAGGGCAAGTCATTTTTAATAAATAAATTGGTTCGATATCCACATTGTTATCAATTTTTAATAATGTATATTCATGCCAATTATCTAATTCAATAGCTTGCAATTCTTCGCAAATTCTTGCGTAACCGATACCCTCAATTAATACTCGGCGTAGTTCGGCGTTTTTCTCTGATAAAAGCCATTCAGCTTGCCATTGTTGTGGGTAAATTTTACCGTATTTTTCAGGTAAGGTTACGCCGTGGTAGGAATATAGGCTATATCCATCGGTAAATTCAATGGCGGGTTCGCCTTCAGCGTGGAGGCGATTTTGATTGTCGAAGCGCAGGTGAAGGGGGCGATCGCAGACAATACAAATATTTTTACCTGCGAAAATCCAGCCGCACTCTTTGACTACTGACTCAAAGGAATTCCATTTCACTGGATCGTATACACAATCCAAAACCGAAATACAAAAATCATTTAAACTTGCACCGCAAGCTAATATTTCATAGTGAATGCAGTCATCCTTGGCATTTTCCACTTCAAGTTGTAGTTGACTTTCCAATTGTCTGTCTAATTCGCTCCACAATTCCCAGCAATGGTTACAATTATTTATACTAATCTCTAGTTTTGTTTTTAATTCAAACCTCAGTAGAAAATCAAGTTCGTCATCAATTTGTTTATATAATTCATCCTCTAGGTCGTTACATACGTTTGCAGGCGGTAGTTCATAAATACCTAATTCCCCCCACAGATCGAAACCATCCCAATCGCTACCAAGTTCTTGTGATAATTTGCTTAAAGTAATTATCAAAGCAGCATTCGGGCTATCATAAAAAACTATCTCAGGTTCTTCCATACCAATCAAAACATAAGTAGCTTTGACCGCTTCCGCCGCTTTTTCACGATCAATTCGCTCAGTTGAAAGCGCGATCGCTCTCCACTTTTCCCGATAAACTGGAATCAAAGCCTCTTGCTCAGGCGTTAACTTTTCAATCAGCGACATAACGCCAACCTTCAGGCTCGTATTCTCGCTGAATTTTCACCATCCAGTCACCTTGGGGAATAGAAATAGCTTTATGCTCCTCATGGGCAAGCAATGCCGACTCTGAAAACACACGCAAGTAGAGTGTGCTATCTTTCTCGTATAATTCGGCGTTTCCATCAGTAATGCGATGCTTATGCCCTGTAACTTCGCCTTCTGCCAAAGTTAAATGAGGTATTTTTTGTCCTTCAACCTGCTGCACAGGTAGTAAGATAACATCACCCTGACGAATTGGTTTCATGGTTTTGCTTTCCTGACATGGGTACAAATCCCACTTCGCTTTTGCTCTCAAGTTTGATTTAATTTTGGCACAAGCTTTATGAGAGTGGGGCATTGGGTATGGAGAAGAGACAAGGTAGAGACTTGTTAAATAATTCCCCCTTGTCCCCTTGTCCCCCCATTCCCCATTCCCGATTCCCCAATTAAAGAATATTTTGAAAACTGTAGTCGCCAATTATGCGTTAGATAAGTTAAAGATTGAAATAGCTGGAAATTCAGACCCAGCCTACCCTCATTTATCCTCTGGGACAGACTGGGCATTAAGTTCAGCGGATTTTCTCCCAAGCAGGCAGTTTATGTGAGGATTAAATCACTGCTCTAAGCGTGACCATTTATCTTGACAATTTGCAAAAATTACCTCAATTTGACTGTTTAGCTTACTAGCTCTTCTTTTTATTGAAATTTCCATGTCAACTCTCGTCATCGTCGAATCTCCAACCAAAGCTCGTACCATTCGCAACTACCTGCCAGCAGGCTATCGGGTGGAGGCGTCTATGGGTCATGTGCGTGACCTACCCCAGTCGGCTAGTGAAATTCCTGCTGCCGTCAAAGGGGAATCATGGGCGCAGCTAGGGGTAAATGTGGACGCCGACTTTGAACCGGTATATGTTGTCCCAAAAGACAAAAAGAAAATTGTCACCCAGCTCAAAGATGCCCTCAAAGATGTAGATGAACTGATTCTGGCAACGGACGAAGACCGGGAAGGTGAAAGCATTAGTTGGCATTTATACCAATTGCTGAAGCCGAAAGTTCCGACTAAGCGGATGGTGTTTCACGAAATTACCCAAGAGGCGATCAAAAAAGCTCTGAAAAACTGCCGCAATATTGATGAGCAGTTGGTTCGCGCCCAAGAAACGCGGCGGATTTTAGATCGACTAGTGGGCTATACCCTGTCTCCATTGCTGTGGAAAAAAATCGCCTGGGGATTATCTGCTGGGCGAGTGCAATCTGTAGCCGTGCGGCTTTTAGTCACTAGGGAACGCCAACGCCGCGCTTTCCATGAGGGTACATACTGGGATTTGAAAGCTAGTTTGTCAAAGGAAAAAACCCCCTTTGCAGCCCAACTGGTAACATTAGCAGGAACCAAAATCGCTAACGGCAGCGATTTTGACGCAACGACCGGAGAAATTACCGCAGGTCGCAATGTCTTGTTGCTCAACGAAGAACAAGCGGTAGCCCTCAAGGAACGCCTAACTGGGAAAACCTGGAATGTTAACGACATCGAAGAACGCCCTGTGACGCGCAAACCGTCGCCACCGTTCACCACCTCGACGTTGCAACAAGAATCTAACCGGAAACTGCGTCTCTCAGCCCGTGACACAATGCGGGTTGCCCAGAATTTGTACGAGCAAGGGTATATTACCTATATGCGGACAGATTCGGTGCATTTGTCAGATCAAGCGATCGCAGCTGCTCGGAGTTCTGTAGAAAAGCTCTACGGTCAACAATACCTCAGTCCCCAACCCCGGCAATACACCACCAAATCCAAAGGCGCACAAGAGGCGCACGAAGCAATTCGTCCAGCCGGTAGCACCTTCCGCACCCCTCAAGAAACTGCTTTGGGCGGTCGAGAACTTGCTATCTACGATTTAATTTGGAAGCGTACTGTCGCTTGTCAAATGGCTGATTCCCGGCAAACTCAAATTACTGTGCAATTGCAAGTCGAGGATGCTGGATTCCGTTCTTCTGGCAAACGGATTGAATTTCCCGGATACTTACGTGCCTACGTGGAAGGTTCAGACGACCCAGAAGCAGCACTGGAAGACCAGGAAGTAATTTTGCCGAATCTGAAAGTGGGCGATCGTCCAAATTGTACAGAGCTAGAAGCTGTTGGGCACGAAACCCAACCGCCAGCTAGGTACACCGAAGCTTCTTTGGTGAAAACATTAGAAAGCGAAGGTATCGGTCGTCCCAGTACCTACGCCAGCATCATTGGCACAATCATCGACAAGGGTTATGCCCATTTGGTGACTAATGCTCTCATTCCCACCTTTACCGCTTTCGCCGTCACCGACTTGCTGGAAAAACATTTCCCAGACATTGTTGACCCCAGTTTCACCTCAAAGATGGAGCAAACCCTTGATGACATTGCCACAGGTGAAGCGAAATGGCTGCCATACTTGCAGCAATTCTATCTGGGAGATAAAGGGCTAGAAACCCTGGTAAAAGAACGGGAAAGTCAAATTGATGCCACCAAAGCGAGGACTGTAGAACTTGAGAATCTAGATGCCAAAGTCCGCATTGGTAAATATGGCCCTTATATTGAAGTCGAAAATGGTGAAGGAGTTATCACCGCCTCAATTCCCAAAGACCTAACGCCAGCTGACCTCGACCCCAAACAGGTAGAAGTATTGCTGCGGCAAAAAATCACCGGCCCTGACCAGGTAGGCCGCCATCCCGAAACTGGCGAACCAATTTATGTAAAAATTGGTGCTTACGGGCCTTATGTGCAATTGGGTGACAAAACTGACGAAAACCCCAAACCGAAACAAGCCTCCCTACTCAAAGGTGTCACCCCAGAAACCGTTACCCTGGAAATGGCTGTTGGTCTGTTGGCACTACCCCGGACATTAGGAGTTCATCCAGTTACTGGCGGCAAAATCCAAGCAAGTTTGGGACGCTTTGGCCCTTATGTGGTTCACGACCAGGGTAAGGAAGGAAAAGACTACCGCTCGCTGAAAGCTGCTGATAATGTATTGACAATTAGCCTAGAACGTGCATTGGAATTGTTATCCGAACCAAAAAAGGGGCGCAGTTCCAGCAACAGCAAGTCTAAGGCAGCCTTACGCGAATTGGGTACGCATCCAGAGGATGGGGAAACAATTAACATCTACGATGGCCCCTATGGCCCTTACATCAAGCATGGCAAAACTAATGTAAGTATCCCAGAAGGTCAAACGGTAGAAGATGTAACCCTGGCGGCGGCGCTGAGTTTGTTGGCAGCTAAGACATCGACCGGAAAATCGACTCGGAAAACGAGTAAATCAACGACTTCCAAATCTAAGTCAACAGCTAAATCCTCAACGACCGCTGCAAAGAAAAAGGGTACAGAAGGCTAGTGACAAGCCAAACAATTTTGGATTTTAGATTTACCCTAGCGTTAGCGACGTTCGCGCAGCGTCTCGCCGAGAAGGAGCGTCTTTGAGATTTATTTCGCTCATAACGCGCGAGGCATGAATCTCAAAATTCTCTTAATCCAAAATCTAAAATCTAAAATTCCTACTCAATAGTCTATCTAAAGTCCGATTTTTAACTCTTGACCCTTGATATCCATCCTTGATAGGATACAGTTCAGTAGGTTCAAGTGTGATACTCTAAAAAGTAAGGGAAAACACAACGCTAAATTTTAGAAGTGGCTTATGTCCCAAATGCGGGATTGTGTATCAGCCCGATTGGAAGCCAGAGGTGCGAAAGTATGTTTTTTTCTGCGTACCTGTTAATCAAAAATTGAGGTAGTATCTCAGGAGCGGTCAGTTCATGGACTATATAGAAAAGGTGCTGGAAAAGCTTAAGGAATTAGCTCGTAGGCTAATTGAAAGCCTATTAGGGCCAGAGGCTGAACCGGAACCGGAACTGATTCCGATTCCTGTGAACGATCGCTCGCGCCGTCGCCACTAACCCCGCAGTGGTAAACCCGACGTTGCAACCCTTAAGTATTCTGGCACTGCATGGGCCAAACTTAAATTTACTAGGACAGCGAGAACCAGGAATTTATGGTTCTTTGACCCTAGCTGAAATTAACCGCCTGTTAGAAGAAGAAGCATTCAAATTACAGGCGAAAGTTTTTCCTTTACAGTCAAATCATGAAGGAATTTTGGTAGATACTATTCATGGTGCGTTAGGGCAACATCAGGGAATTCTGATTAATGCCGGAGCGTATACCCATACAAGTGTGGCATTGCGAGATGCGATCGCTGCTGTTAATTTGCCCACCGTGGAAGTACATCTAAGTAACATTTACCGCCGGGAAGAATTTCGCCATCATTCTTATATCGCCCCAGTTGCGATCGGGCAAATAAGTGGTTTTGGCGTTCAAAGTTACTTATTGGGCTTACAAGCTTTGATAGATCATTTAAGAGTTAGGAGTTAGGAGTTAGAAGTTAGGAATTGGTAGTTGGTAGTAAAGTTAGGAATTAGTAATATTTCATTAACTCCTCACTTTTAACTACATAATTTATGCGTTACTCTCCTATAAGTCGGTTTAAAGGAACTTTACTCGGAGCATTACTGGGGGGAAGTTTAGCTCCTGGTGGTAAAGTACAGTTTGAGAGTTCCCTAGATTTAGGCAGAATGGCGGTTCTGGGTATCCAGAGTTTGATTGCGTTGGGTAGATTAGATTTAGATGATTGGATAGAGCGTCAGCAAGAAGAATCTCCTCATTTAGTAGCAACTGATGACATTTCGATAAAAACAATTATTGCCACATTACCAGTAGCACTTTTTTTTCACGAAAATCCAATTAAGCTCCGACAAAACTTGCTACGTGTACTGAAAATCTGGGAGAACGATCCAGTTGTCAGGGATGGAACACTAGCAGTAGGATATGCGATCGCTCTTGCCCTTACTGAAAAACTTGACCCTCTAACTCTTATCCCCCAAACAATTTCTTTTATCGGAGAAACACCGACATCAATACCAAAAAAATTATTAAGAGTCCAGAATTTATTAGAGCAAGGAGCCGGATTATCAACGACGCAAGCTGAGTTTGCTAAGGAAGAAAAACTCAGTAACATCATTGCTATGGCATTTTACTGCTTTTTGAGTACCTTGGAAGACTTTCGCCTGACACTTTTACAGGCTACTCACAATGACAATCCTCAAGTGCAAGATGCTACGCTTCTAAGCTCACAGGCTATAGGTGCAATTACTGGTGCTTTATCGGGAGCATATAACGGTACAGGCGGAATTCCCGTTAATTGGCAAGTCTTGCTCTTGCAGAGCAATTCTCCAGTATGGGGACTAACTAGCTTTTCCCAAATGTTAGAATTGACCGATGCATTTGTGGGGGTGTGGTCAGGAGTGTATAATCTTACCTTAAACCCAAAAGAGTTAACAGAGGAAGAATGTGAGGTGGCTCCGCTTTCAGTTTACGCAGCTCCTCGCGTTATTCGGTCGCGTTAATCTTAAATTAACCAGATAAGGGGTTAAAGGTAGGCAAACTTCCGCCAAAGTGTATTAGTCTCATATACTAGAATTTTTCAGTAAACCCTTGGACTGATTCTGTAGCTAGCTATTGTGGCAAATCAGCAATAAAAAAGCCCCCGCCACCGACTTGCAGCCGCAGCAGATCGAACTTTCCTGATGATTGTCTTTTTTTGAACTATCAAAGTTGGCAATTACAGGCAGAGATAATGAAAATGCATAAATTTTTGCAGTTCTTGAACCAGCAATTGACTCACTGGCGGCGACAGTACACAACACTACGCCGTAAGGGAAAGTTAATGAGAAGTCCTAAAGGTAAAACCCATAGAAGGGAACTTTTAAGGACTATGCTCAAGAATTTATTCCTGTTTTTATCAAAAACCAATGAGAAAAACGAACGCCGAAAACAAGAAAGAGCGCTAAGGTCAAAGGCAAAATCGGTTAAAACTAAGAGTAGTATTTATACAGTTGGTTTAGATTGGGCATATAAACAGCGTTACTCGGTGATTTTAGCGATCGCTGTAGTGTCCCTCACAGGTATTATTGGGCATAAATTATACAATCAGACTCAACTCCAAGTAGGACATCCTGCGCCCCAAACGATTACAGCGCCTTACACAGCTAGCATCGAAGATCAGAAAAAAACCGAAGCCGAGCGCAAAGCCGTCAGCACAAGCTCCTTACAGGTGTTGATGCTTGATGCGCGAATCAACGAAAAAATCAACGAAAATTTGCAACAACTTCTAGATGATGGCAACGAAATTCGCGCTGTTGCTGGAGCTTTTCCTTTTTTTGATCCTGTAGTTTTATCCATCTCTACCCAACGTTACCTCCGCTCTTGTTCTGAGTCGGAATGGCAAGCACTGCTATTGGCTGTAGAAAATAGTAAAAATCAGCAGCAGAAGGGAATTGGACAAAACACCGCTTCATCCCGTCCATCATTCATAGCTGCACCCAATCAGAAACGCCAGCCGCGCATCACATCTAAATCTGATTCCCAGAGTCTAGAAAAGACAGAGCCAGTAGATTTTTCTCAAAACACTGATTTTACTCAAGCTGTAGCAGAACTAGAATCTTACCGCCTCACAACTTCTGAGAAAAGCTTGTCCTTAGTGATTGCCGAAATTTCCCAAACCCGTCAAAGATATATCCAAGCCACTGCCAAACTTTTAAAGTTAGAGACTGTTAGCCGCGAAGCAGTATATGAAGAATCTCTACTTTTGGATTTATCAGATGTGGAATGGGAAAAAACCCAAATGGGAATCCATCAAAGTATAGAGCGGATTCTCACGCAAGGCATCCCACAGGGACTGCCAAAAAATATCTTGCAAGATGCGGTGAGTTTACAATTACAGACTTTTGTACCAGAATCCGCTGAAACTTTGGCAAAAAATCTGTTGTTAGCTGTACTCAAGCCGAATCTGCAACAAGATGAAGAACAAACCAGACAAAATGCTCAAAAGGCGGCGGCTGGTGTGCCACCCGTGATGGTGAAGGTACGGTATGGTGAGGTGATTGTTAAAAAAGGAGCGCAGATTACTGCATGGAACTTTGAGGTGCTGGAGCATTATCGCCTGATTCGCCGGGAGGTAAAGTGGCAGGAGTTGGTGAAGTTAGGAGGCGTGATTGCGATCGCTATTGGCATTTTTGTCTGGGTAGAACGCCATATTGATTACGAATTGCGACAACGCGATCGCCTATTGGTGTTATTGCTAACTCTGAGTGTGCCAGGAGTAATCGTCATCGGATTGCCCTATACCACCTGGAGCGCCCTTGGTTTATTGTTGGGAAGCTTTTATGGGCCCACTTTGGGGTTGACAGTTGTCGGCCTGCTGTGGCCGATATTAGGCATTAGTTTGGATATGAGCAAGGCTGCGCTTTTAGCTGGTGTTGGGGGAGGAATATTAGGTAGTTACATTGCCCAACGATTGCGATCGCGTGAAGAGTTGGCTTTATTAGGCGTTGCGATCGCCTTAACTCAAGGCGGCATTTACCTTTTTGTTAAAATCTTAATTGGTCAAATATTTGGTTCAACCTGGTATATTGTCTTCCAAGAAGCGGGATTATTTGCTTTATCCGGCTTAGGCTGGAGTGTTGTCGCCTTGGGTTTAAGTCCTTATCTAGAAAAAGTTTTTGATTTAGTTACCCCAATTCGCCTAGCAGAACTGGCGAACCCTAACCGCCCCCTATTAAAACGACTTGCTACTGAAACTCCTGGAACTTTTCAACATACGCTGCTTGTGGCTACTCTTGCTGAAGCTGCTGCCAAAGAATTAGGATGCAATGTTGAACTAGTCAGGGCTGGAACATTATATCACGATATTGGCAAAATGCACGACCCTCTTGGCTTTATTGAAAATCAAATGGGGGGGCCAAATAAACACGATACAGAGATTAAAGATCCTTGGAAGAGTGCAGAAATTATCAAAAAGCACGTAACTGAAGGGTTAGTAATGGCGCGTAAACACCTTTTACCTACGGCGATTCAAGCTTTTATTCCAGAGCATCAGGGAACGATGCTGATTGCTTATTTCCATCACCAAGCCCAGCAAATGGCTCAGTCAGATCCAAGTTTAACTGTAGACGACGCAGACTTTCGCTACGATGGGCCAATTCCCCAATCACGGGAAACCGGAATTGTCATGTTAGCAGATTCTTGCGAAGCGGCGCTGCGATCGCTGCAAGCATCAGCTAAATCTGTGGGAGAGAAGCGATCGGTTAAAGATGTCTCCACTGAACAAGCTTTAGCAATGCTGAATAATATTCTACGTGCTAAGTGGCAAGACAATCAACTCGTTGATTCAGGACTAAAACGGGAAGAGATGTCACAAATTGCCCAGATATTTGTGGATGTTTGGCAGCAATTTCATCACAAACGGATTGCTTATCCAAAATTGAAGGCTAGTAGTGCTGTGCGGAATTTGTAATCTTGCTAAGGATGCGAACACTCCCATTAAAAAGTCCCTCCATAACTATATAGAGGGGCTTTTTAACTACTTTCAATTTAAAAGCACAGATAATAATTAATTTAAATTGCATTGAATACTATTGCTACAATATTCAATTTAATTGTCACTATTCTCCTGAATTAAATATACAAAAACTATTTAAAATATCAAATCAAGAAAATTTTTATGATTATCAAATTATACAAACATTATCCAGTTAATATTTCAATCAGCTGTCTTTCCAATTGATCGGTTGTTGCCTGTGCAACTCGAAGACGTTCAATTGCTAGTGCAAGTACTTGATCGGTCGGAATATTCAATTTATTTCCAATAGACTCAATTAAGCTATAAGTTTCTTCATCTAACATCACATGAGGGTCACTTGATTCGTTACTGGTGTTATAAAATACACTAACAGTCATAATAACCCCCTCGTTATGTTCTATAGAGATACCCTTAAAAGGGACTAAAAACGTCCTATTATTATTCTAACGAGTTATACGGATATTTGGCGGCTAATTAAAAATTATTTCTAAAGATAGTCCTCTTTATTTATTATGACGGAAGAAAAAAGGCTTGAATTTTTATAACCATTGATGCCTGGAGTCTGATAGTTAGTATAATTTTCATTGATTTTATGTTTAAGGTTACGTAAAAAATATTTTCCTTCTAGATAGGAAAAACCTTATCTAGCAGGGTTTACAATTTGTTGTGAAGAAATAAAATCATGCTCAAAAATAAATGTATAAAGTGCGACTTAAGTATATAAAGATTTGGTTAAGATTCATCAAAAAGAATATAAGCATTTTGTGAACGTATTGAAAGAATTCTCTTTAGGGGTTATTATAGGGATAATAAAGAGGTACACTATTGTACCAAGTATATATACTACTGTGCAACTTCTGGGTGACACTTTTATATCTTCTCCACTCTCATAGTCATAATTTAGCTTTTTACTGCTTATGGCACTCACGCTTTAGATGACGAGAGTTAATTTAACTACGGTATGGGCAGTGAACAACTGCTCAGTTATGGTGTGTCTACCTATATCCTTGCATGGCTTTGTAAGAAGGAGATTGTAACGATGTCAGCACGTAAATTTCGAGTTAATTTGAGTGAGAAAGATTCAGAGTATCTGAAAGAAATTGCCCAAAAAATGAACACATCGGAGTCTGAAGTGATCCGAAAAGGGTTAAAACTGATTGCACTTTATGCTGAAGATGAGGAAAATTCACTCATACTCAAAAATGAAAAAAGTGGCGATCAAACATTAGTAATTTTGTAATTGCTAATGGAAAACACTCCTAAAACAAGTGATTCTTTAAATAATCTCATTCCCCAGTTTGGCGAAACAACAACAAATATTAGTCCTGCTGATAAACGTCAAAATTTCAATACTTATCTAGCAGGTACTTTAGCTTTGATGTTGTGGGGTACTTTGATAGGAGTAATATTTTGGCACGCTTTGGCAATAAATTACATATCGAAGAGTCTTTGGGGAACAAATTCTTCAATTGAGGAGGTTCAAAAGAAATCTGAAACATCATCAGCTTTAATCAATGATACTGCCAAAACTTTATACCCGGATTTCTCACAAAGCTTGAAGAAACAGGGGTCAAAAACTGCCAAAATGTAT
>NZ_CAWUDN010000114.1:0-25302 GCF_963920915.1 Nostoc sp. PCC 9305 | reverse complement strand
TCTCCGTATTTATTTATCTTTACATAGTTTGGTTTTTCCACGCCGTTCTACTTAGCTCTAACCGAGTCAATTTTTACTCAAGCTGACGATATAGAAACATTACACGAAATGATCCGTGATGCGATTCACTGCCATTTTCCTAATGAACAAAACCGTCCCCGAAGAATCTTACTTAAATAATAAGGCATTAAAAATTTTAAGTGTTGGATTTTAAGTTTTAGAGATATGATCGCTGTTTTGAATTTACAATAATTACATCCTAGAGGATTAGCTATGAAATGGCGTGTGATTCTTGAATCAGACCTAGAAACAGGCGATTGGGCTGTATGGTGTCCAGAATTACCTGGCTGTACTTCAGCAGGAGAAACTGAAGAAGAAGCTTTGGAAAATATTAAAGAAGCAATTCAATTGTATTTACAGCCGGAATCAATTGAGTTAGCCCCTGGTGCGATCGCACGAGAAATTATTGTCTCATGAGCGCTCGTATCCGGCGCATGACATCTAGAGAAGTTGAAACTATCCTGAGACAATATGGATTTCAATTTATTTCTCAAAAAGGTAGCCACCGCAAATGGAGAAGTGAAGACCTGGGACTACAAGTAATTGTCCCTGAACATCAAGGACACACTTTACCTATCGGTACATTACGGAGTATCTTTCAAGGGGCGAAAATTCCTGAGTCTGAATGGAAAAGTTGATTGCGATCGCGCCCCTTTACCAAACGCGATCGCTAAATTTTCCATCCCCTAAGCTATAAAATGCAACTGATTGATCGCTGCATTAATTAGATTATGCGTAATGGGAAGACTATCAACTACCATCCCCAGACACAACAGCATCATGTAGGAGATGGAATAGAGAAACAACTCTCTAGCGACAGTGCGATCCTCTGGATTTTGCAACAACCGCCAAGATTTGTGGATAAATAATCCTCCCAGACTTAGGGCGATCGCAGCATAAAGAATTCCACTCGCGCCCAAGGGATAAACCAATAACACGGTTGCAAATACTGTCACCAGCGTGTAGTACCAAATCTGCTTCACAGTTGCGGTGTCACCCTCAATCACAGGTAGCATTGGTATCCCCACCTTTGCGTAATCGTCCCGAATCATCAGAGCTAAAGCCCAGAAATGGGGCGGTGTCCACAAAAAGACGATGGCAAAAATTAACCATGCCGACCAGCTTAATGTGCCCGTGACAGCAGCCCAACCCACTAAAGCCGGAATTGCCCCAGCCGCTCCACCAACAACGATATTCTGGGTGGTGTGGCGTTTTAGCCAGTGGGTGTAGACCAAAATATAAAAGACGATGCCAGAGAATGCTAATAGAGCGGCTAACAGGTTGGCAAATACTGCTAGGAGTGTAAAGGAAATCGTCGCCAGTGCGATCGCAAAAATTAGAGCATCGCGTGGCTGCACCTTACCCGAAGGTATGGGACGATGGCGCGTCCGCTCCATGTCATAATCAATATCCCGGTCATAGACACAGTTAATCGTTTGGGCGCTTGCAGCAGCCAAAGTGCCACCAGTGAGAGTTACTAGCAACAGCAATGGGTCTACTTCTCCCTTAGCAGCAATCCACATACTTCCAGCCGTGGTAATCAAAAGCAACGGAATAATCCGAGGCTTGGTTAGCTGGTAGTAACTTTGAATTACTTGTAAAAACGTTCCGTGGTGGCGAGAGACATTAGTCTCAATCATTTTGGCTCTGGTTCCTTATTTTTCAACAACTTATATGCAGCCCCCGCTCAAGGTGGCTCTTTCAGGCAAATGAAACACAGATTTTCTGCACCTGCGTGGGTCGCAATACTCGCCGTTGCGGCCATAATTTAGTGCTGAGTTAGGAGTTAGGAGTTAGAAGTTAGAAATTCTTCCTTCTGCTACTCCCCCCTGTTCCCTCACTCCATACTCAGCAGTCATTGCTCAACACTGTGATGTCGCGGCTAGTAGCCCAGTCACGCAGCGCGAGAACTGTGAAAGCCACCAAAGTACCTAGTAAAGTAGCTCCTATAGCTTGGTGAGAGACTGTGAGAGGTTCGACTTGGAGGTGTAATTTGAAGGTGGCAAATCCCAACAAAATTTGTAAGGTCAACAACCCACCAGCCATATTTGCCAGTCGCCGTAAGGCTGGATGTAGTGCTGGTGTCCGCCAACAGATAAATACCATTGCCAAGGTTGCCACTGTTGGCGGCACCAAACCAGCAATATGGCTGTACATTACAGTACAAAGTTGAGAACCGCCGAGGCATTGGTGTAGCGCCCAGCGAGAGCCTACCAAAGCACCTAGCAGACTTTGCAGGTAAACCAGAACAGCGGCAGTTAAACCGACCCAAGGCAACTTACCAACGGTTCCATTTCCCTGATAGGGCATGAGTGCTGTGCCGATAATCAGGAGGGTGGTAAAAAACAACAGCGCCGTTCCCAAATGGGCGGTAACAATATCAAACCGCAATAATTCGGTAACGGTGAGTCCCCCCAAGATGCCTTGAAAGACGATTAGAAATAGGGCGAATGTGGATGCCCAAGGCAGCCAAGAGGGTAAAAAACGACGACGCCACCAGGACAAACCGAAAAGTGCGATCGCGCTTAAACCAATTAAAGCCGCATCCAATCTGTGAAACCACTCCAAAAATACTTGGAGATTCATTTGCTTGGCTGGCACGAGTTCGCCATAGCATAAGGGCCAGTCTGGGCAAGCAAGCCCTGCATTCATGACGCGGGTGGCACTGCCTATGGCCATCAAAATTAAGGTGGCTATGCACATTTTCCACACCAAGCGCCGAATCATTTCCTTGGGCTTTTGCTGCTGAAGAGCCGCTTCATTTTGTTGTTGTAGGACAAATTCGCTCATGAACGATACCTTCTGCCCGCTCTTGGTGGATCTCTTAAAATTTTCAATTTTCTTTTAGTGTCCTATCTCCACCCTAGCGTATAGGCTATGGGTTTATAGATTAGCACTCACTTATACTTTGAATCACTTCAACAAGGTTTTGCCTGAAGCTTTAGGTATTTTTCAAGATGTCAAAAATTGATTAATCACAATTAATTTAAGCATTCTAAATTTTTCCTTAAATTTTTTCACTGGTTTACATCTATTTTTGGCGTTGTATGATAGTAAACTCATACTCAAAATTACTAAAATAGCCAAAAAAATTAATAAAAATTTCAGACCTTTGTCCCCCATGTCTGACAGCCTAGACTACCTTAGTAAGTGAGTAGCTTCGAGATAACATAGTAAATTCAATTAAGTAAGCCGTGAAGATTCCAAGTTCCATCTGGACATTACTCATTGGCATCGTGCTAACGCTAGCCAGCCTTTGGTACGGTCAAAATCACGGTCTGTTGCCAGCAGCCGCCACTGATGAAGCCGTCTTGGTGGATGGTCTGTTCAACGCGATGATGATCGTTTCTACAGGGATATTTCTGCTCGTTGAAGGTATTTTAATTTACTCTGCATTTAGATATCGTCGGCGTGCAGGTGACAATGAAGACGGCCCACCAGTTGAAGGTAATATACCTTTAGAAATTCTCTGGACGGCGATCCCAGCAATTATCGTTATCGGTATTTCTGTTTACAGCTTTGATGTGTACAACGAAATCGGTGGCTTTGATCCCCATTCTATTCATGAAGCACCGATGAGTCAGGAGTCAATGGCAATGCCTGGAAGTGCGATCGCCGCAACTTTAAGCGATACTCCTCCTGGCACTGAACCGAACCTCAATCAAGAAAAATCTGATGAGGCAATGCAAGATCCAGCTACGGCAGAAGTCCGCAATGCTGACCAAATTCCCCAACTGCGGAATGCCCCAGGTGTAGGTATTGTAGCTCCGACAATTGGCGGCAGTCCTGATAAAGCAGGCAAACCAGCAGAATTACAAGTCAACGTCACTGGTCTACAATATGCCTGGATTTTCACCTATCCTGAAACTGGTATAACTACAGGTGAAATGCACGTCCCCATTGGGCGAGAAGTGCAAATCAGTATGACAGCCAACGATGTCATCCACGCTTTCTGGGTGCCAGAATTCCGCCTAAAACAAGATGCGATCCCCGGTAGACAAAGCGAGATTCGTTTCACCCCCAAAAAAGCCGGAGATTATGTCCTAATCTGTGCTGAACTTTGTGGCCCCTACCACGGTGCAATGAGAGCGCCAGTAGTTGTTGAGCCACAAGAAGCCTTTGATAAATGGATGCAAGAACAGCTAGTTGCCAGCAAAGAAACGCTAAATCAAGCGATCGCTGTTAACCCTGACGATCTATCCCCAAATGAATTTCTTGCGCCTTACACCAAGGACATGGGAATTAAACCAGAAATCCTCCATCAAGTTCACCATTAATCAATATGTTATTTAGTCAAAATCCAATGACTAATGACTAATGACTAATGACCAATGACTAATGACTATGACACAAGCTCAGTTGCAAGAAACTGCGAATATCCCTGCCCTTCTTGAGGAAGCAGGGGTCAGGAAATGGCAAGACTTCTTTGGCTTTCAAACCGACCATAAGGTGATTGGGATTCAATACCTAGTCACTTCGTTTATTTTCTACTGCATTGGCGGCGTCATGGCTGACTTGGTTCGCACAGAACTGCGAACCCCAGATGTAGATTTTGTCACCCCGGAAGTCTACAATAGTCTGTTCACGCTGCACGCCACGATCATGATTTTCCTCTGGATCGTGCCAGCTGGGGCAGGGTTTGCTAACTATCTAATTCCCCTGATGATTGGGGCAAAAGATATGGCATTTCCTCGGCTGAATGCTGTTGCCTTTTGGATGATTCCCCCTGCGGGTATTTTGCTAATCGCCAGTTTAGTGGTGGGCGATGCACCGGATGCCGGTTGGACTTCCTACCCCCCCCTGAGTTTGGTGACAGGACAAGTGGGCGAAGGCATTTGGATTATGAGTGTCCTGCTGCTGGGTACGTCTTCAATTTTGGGGTCGATAAATTTCCTGGTGACATTGCTGAAGATGCGTATCCCCAGCATGGACATACACAAAATGCCCTTGTTTTGCTGGGCAATGTTCGCCACTTCGGCGCTAGTTTTAGTATCAACCCCAGTCCTTGCAGCAGGTCTGATTCTGCTAGCCTTTGACTTAATTGCCGGGACAACATTTTTTAACCCAACTGGCGGTGGCGACCCAGTAGTATACCAGCACATGTTCTGGTTTTACTCCCACCCAGCGGTTTACATCATGATTTTGCCCTTCTTTGGCGCAATTTCAGAAATTATCCCCATTCATTCCCGCAAGCCGATTTTTGGCTATAAAGCGATCGCTTATTCGTCTTTAGCGATCAGCTTTTTGGGGCTAATTGTTTGGGCGCACCACATGTTTACCAGCGGTATCCCTGGTTGGTTGCGGATGTTCTTTATGATCACCACCATGATCATTGCCGTACCCACAGGAATTAAAATATTTAGCTGGTTAGCAACCATGTGGGGTGGGAAAATCCGCCTTAACAGTGCCATGCTATTTGCCATCGGCTTTGTTGGCACTTTTGTAATCGGCGGGATTAGTGGCGTGATGTTGGCAGCAGTGCCCTTTGATATTCACGTTCACGATACTTATTTTGTGGTTGCCCACTTGCACTACGTCCTATTTGGCGGTAGTGTTCTAGGGATTTTTGCAGCCATTTACCACTGGTTCCCGAAAATGACGGGACGGATGGTAAACGAATTTTGGGGTAAGGTTCACTTTGCCTTGACAATTGTCGGTCTAAACATGACCTTTTTACCCATGCACAAACTGGGTTTAATGGGCATGAATCGCCGTATCGCCCAATATGACCCCAAATTCACCACATTGAATGAAATCTGCACCTATGGTTCTTACATATTGGCAGTTTCGACATTCCCCTTCATCATCAATGCGATTTGGAGTTGGTTATACGGTGAGAAAGCTGGTAATAATCCTTGGAGGGCACTGACCTTAGAGTGGATGACAACCTCACCACCTGCGATCGAGAATTTCGATCAAACCCCAGTACTGGCTACAGGCCCCTACGACTACGGTTTGGAACATGCTAATGAAGGTGTACCTTTATCCGATCCCAATCCCATCTTATCTGGTGGGCCAAACTCAGTATTAAGAGCAGAACCCGACCCAGCGGTTGCCGCTAATCCCGAAGACCGGAAATAGAGTTAGGAGTTATGAATGATGAGTTATGACTTTAATAAAGTTGTTAGTTCAAAATTTTTAACTCCTAACTTTTAACTCCTAACTTTTAACTCCCCATTCCCCACTTATCAAAATTCATGCAAAGTCAAACTATTGACCCAGCTAAAACCGAACTGAATCATCACCACGCGGCGGAAGCGTCCGTCGGTCATCATGAAGAACATCCAGACCATCGCCTGTTTGGGCTAATTGTTTTCCTGATTGCTGAAGGGATGATTTTTATGGGGTTGTTCGGAGCCTATTTGGCTTTCCGTGCGACCTTACCTGCATGGCCGCCAGCAGGGACGCCAGAGTTAGAACTATTGCTACCTGGAGTTAACACGATCAATCTAATTTCTAGTAGTTTTGTTATGCACAATGCCGACACTGCTATTAAAAAGAACGATACACGGGGTGCGCAATTCTGGTTAGCAATTACTGCTGCAATGGGTGCTATCTTCTTGATAGGTCAAGTATATGAATATACCCATTTAGAATTTGGTTTAACTACCAATTTATTTGCTAGTGCATTTTACGTTCTGACTGGTTTCCACGGATTACACGTGACTATCGGCGTTTTGGCAATTGTTGCTGTGTTGTGGCGATCGCGCGTTCCAGGTCACTATAGTAACGAAAAGCACTTTGGTATTGAAGCAGCCGAAATCTATTGGCACTTCGTTGATGTGATTTGGATTATTTTGTTCGGATTACTGTATCTACTGTGAGTATTAATTAATTAGTTGTTCAATCCACGCGGACAACTTAATAAGCCCCCCCTAGTGGGGGCTTTTTTAATTAACAGAATAAAAATATCAGTGAAAAAGATTGTAGAGACGTAGCAGTGCTACCCTTATACAATGGCTACAGATAACGCATATTTATTGTTTGCCTAAAAAAGTTAAATAAAAAATATATAACAACAAGTTAAGACTATTCCCACTATTACTTTTGCTAGATGTAATTGAGTTATTGGAAGTGATACGGATGCAAGTAAAGTAAAAGGTGGGAAAGGTCGGAAAAGTAGGATGTTTTGGAGAAAGTATTGAATAACCAGTTAATATACTGTAAATTTATATTCTAATGACTGAGTAAACCAATAAATAAAGAAAATTCGCAAATTTATGCGGATTTAATTTAAGAAAATGCCGTCCTAATATTTCTTCTAGTCATAAAAGTGGAAACTTGAAGTTATTGGAGAGATTGCAAGTATTGTAATTCGCAATTTTGCTTTCTCATTTAAGTAGTTGATACCAATTCAAAAAATGTTTGCGACAGATAGCCCAACCAGCGCTGACGCGTACCCTCGCCTTGCTAAGGGTAGGTAGGGATGTATTTTTTTAAGAATTGGTATCACACGTCTTCATTGTGGTATTTAGTTGAAGCGAATACGCATTACAGGTTTGCCAGAATTATGAGTAGATCGAGATCGTAAAATGTGTGAGTGATTGAAAAGTTACAACTAATTTACTTCAAAAACCATTACTCAATATTTAACTCAAAAACTTACCCGATATTTTTTAGTTTTTTGGTCGAACTTATATTTATCTGAGCAACGCGATCGCAGTTAGTAACGACTAAAATCTGGTAACAAAACTGTGGCGAACACCGTAAAGGTATTTGTGCCTTTAAATTTCACTGTTCAAGGTTTTGTCAGTAATCAGACTTAACAGTTAAAAGAAATAACCATCCTGACTCATAAATATTATTCTCTGCCCACCGTTTAAACCCTGTGGACTAGTGTTAAATTTACTTAAGTGATAATATTACAGAAGTATTTCATAAATTAATTTTGTATTAAGATACTTATAAGAGTATTAAACAAAGCAATCAAGCAACTAAGCCGCAAACGTATCCAAAGCATAGGTCGCGCAATGGCTAACTGCCGCAAATATGAGTAAATCTAGCAGCAAGCAGTTATTCATAACCTTACTCAAGCTCTGAATGGTCAGTAAATTAAGAAGTAGTATACGCCACATGAGCCAGAACCCTCTAGTCAGAAAAACACTCCGAAGTCGCTTTGAAACTGTCAAAGTGATGGGAAGTGGAGAATCTGGTAATACTTACTTAGTAGGGGGTACTACACGTAACAGACATAGATACTCTCTCAACAGAAAAACACTTCGGAATCGCTTTGAGATTGTCAAACACTTAGGAAGCGGGGGATCTGGTGATACCTACTTGGCTATTGACTTGGATTTACCAGGACAACCTCATTGTGTCGTTAAACATTTCCACCCGAAAGATTCCAACCCTGCTGTTCTACCCATCGCTAAAAAGCTATTCGATCGGGAAGCGGAAGTTTTATATCAGCTAGGCAACGACCACGATCAAATTCCGAGACTGTTTGCCCATTTTAATGAAGATGGAGATTTCTATTTAGTCCAGGAATTCATTGACGGTCATGCGTTGACTCAAGAAATTGTCCCAGGTCAGCGTCTGAACGAGAATACAGTCGTAAATTTATTAAAAGACATCCTCGAAGTTCTGGCTTTCGTCCACCAACACGATATTATTCACCGAGATATTAAGCCTCAAAACTTAATGCGGCGGTACTCCGATCAAAAAATTGTGCTAATTGATTTTGGGAGTATTAAGAAAATTGGTGCTTTGGGAGCAGGCTTAACAATTGCTGTTGGCACTCCTGGCTATATGCCAAGCGAACAAGCTAAGGGAAAGCCAAAACTTTGCAGCGATATTTATGCCGTCGGGATGATTGGCATTCAAGCTTTAACAGGTCTAATACCTGAGCAATTACCAGAAGATTCCAGTACTGGAGAAGTTATCTGGCGCGACAAGGCAGAGGTCAGTGATACTCTGGCAAATATTTTAGATACAATGGTTCGCGATCGCTACAACCAGCGTTATCATTCTGCCACAGAAGCTTTACAAGCATTTAATTCTGATGTAGCTTTGTCACATTCTTCACAATCTGCTGACATCAACCACAAGGCTGATGATACCTATTTGCTAACTTATAGAAACTTTATTTTGCTGCTGGGCATCGGTCTTGGTGCAACCACTAGTTTGATAGTAATAGTTTTAATCTACACATTTATTAATACGGGGACATCGCTGCCAAATCAACCTACTCCACTCAAGAGTTTTCTAGAAAGATTTGTTGAGTTCCCGTTAACTAATACAAGTAGTCTACTAGCTAAATCAGCACCTAACAGAAGAATCTGTCAAAGCAATTGCACCATTGCAAAAACTACCAAAGAGCAAATTTAATATCACTACATTAGAAAAGTTAATCATCTAGCAGCAATCATCAGACTGTCTATTAACTAGCTATTACAAATTTACTGTAAATTTAAATATTTCAAGATTACTGTAGGATAAATACTTAGATATTCCTGTAAGATAAATACAACTAAAGAAAATTTAAAAATATGGACAATACAAATCAAAGAAAAGCTTTAATTAACAGCGAAATCTCCCTCTTTCTCAGAGGTTTGATTATTGGTAAAGTTCTTACACTTATGGTTATTGGCGGATTACTTTGGTGGTTATTGAAGCCAAATTTATTGTCCCGCAACAGCATTAACTCTTCCTCTAATCAAAATTTCAATCGCGTCTCTAATAATGAATCAACTTTTCAGACAGTTGCTGATGTTCCCCCCGCCTCATTCAACTACGGAGGCAGTACAGCTTGGGCATCTATTCGGCAATTGGTAGATTCTCAGATCCAGAGCGATCGCCCGGAACTACAATTACGCTATGTAAACCCTGTTAATGCTAGTCCTGGTTCTAGCTCCGGCATTCGGATGTTGCTTGATGGGAAACTAGACTTTGCTCAGTCTTCCCGTCCCCTCACAGATGAAGAACAAGCTACGGCAAAAGAGCGAGGCTTCACCCTTGAGCAACGTCAAGTGGGTATGGATGGGATAGCAGTGGTAGTCAATCCATCACTCAATGTGCCTGGTTTAACTGTTGAACAATTGCAGCAAATTTATTTAGGGAAAATTACAAACTGGAATCAAGTCGGCGGGCCAAATCTACCTATCACAGCTTTTTCTCAACGACCAGAGGACGCAGATACAGTAATATTCCCTAGCAACAGCGACTTAAAAGGGCAAGCATTTGGCTCTAATGTAAAATATGTCTATTCTGCTACAGAAGCAGTCCGCCAACTCAGTAAAACCCCCGGTGGTGTGTATTACGCTTCTGCCCGTTCAGTAGTCTTTCAATGTAGCGTGAAGGCTTTGCCATTGGGTCAGACTTCCGATCGGCTAATTACCCCCTATCAGGAGCCGATGGTTTCGCTTGAACAGTGTCCGCGTCAGCGCAACCAGCTAAATACTCAGGCGATCAAAAATGGCAGCTATCCGATGATTGCTAATTTGTTTGTGATTATTAAGCAGAACAAAGGCCGGGAACAGCAGATTGGAAATGCTTATGCCAATCTTTTATTAACTGACCAAGGGCAAAGAGCAATTGAACAAGCTGGTTTTGTTGGAGTTCGCTAGTAGATTTATTTAAAGGACAATTGAGCAAGCTTTCCAGAGATACCCGACTTGTTTAAGAGGTCGGGTATCTAGAAGTATAGACTTGTGTGCGATCGCGGCTAGAACTGGGAACTACCAGCTTGAAGAATCTGTTGAGCAATCAGGTTTAGTTCGGGAAAAATAGGTGATACGATGCGGTCATCACCTCTAAATTGAGTAACTTGGTATTCACCGTCAACTAATTGATAGATGGAGATAGTAGGTGGTTTAAGATTACCAATAAACTTTTTACCACCGATAGCTAAATAATCAACAATCCAATATTCTTTTATCCCTATTTGTTCATATTCACCTAGCTTTTTATAATAATCATCCCGCCAGTTAGTACTAACAACTTCAAATCGCTACTTCCTTTTAATTATTCTGCATTGCTGTGGCAAGTTTCTCTAAATTTTGACGAATAGTAACACTACGGGGATGATTTACACCCCAGGCTCGTTCACAAATATCTAAAGCTTTTAAATAAAGCGGTTCTGCTTCACTGTAACGTCCAGTTGCACGATAAATTTCTGCCAGATTATTCAGACTTTCGGCAACATTAGGATGATTTTCTCCTAATAGGTGCTTATCAAGTTCTAAGGCTTTTATACATAAAGATTCCGCTTCATTGTAACGTCCCTGTTCCCTGTACATATAACCCAAAGCGTAGATCGTATCTGCTAAAAGTGGATGCGCTTTTTGTAATACACGCTGCTTGAGTTCTAATGATTCCAAAAACAAAGATTCGGCTTCCTCGTAGCGTCCTTGAGCGCGGTATATTAAACCTAAATTGTGCAAATCTGTGGCAATATCAGGATTTTCTTCTCCCAAAAATCGCTTATCTAATTCTATTGCTTGTTGCGATAATGGTTCAGCTTCACTGTAGCGTCCTTGATGATAATAAAGTAGCGCTAAATTATTTAGTATGAGAGCGAAAGAAAGATGATTTTCACCAACCAGACGTTTTTCAAGTTCTAATGATTGCAAATACAGGGGTTCTGCTTCGTCATAACGTCCTTGTTCATCATATAGTAATGCCAAATTGTTGAGACTGACGGCAACATCGGCATGGTTTTCTCCCCATAGTCCTTTCCTCAGTTCTAAAGCTTGTTGATATAGAAGTTCTGCTTTATTATATTGCCCAGTTGATTTGTAGAGTCCTGCCAAATTATTCAAGCTAGTAGCAAAAGAAGGATGGTTCTCTCCTAGCAGGCGTTTCCTCAGTTCTAAAGCTTGTTTATATAGTGGTTCGGCTTCGCTGTAGTGTCCCGTTGCACGATATATTCCTGCTAAATTGTTGAGGCTATTAGCTAAGTCTATCTGCAAACCTAATTCATTTTGTAGCTCACTCGCTTGACGCCAATATTTAATTGCTAATTCCTGTTCTTCTTGATAGTTTTGAGATTCACCCCGCTCTAATCTGCTGTGGTAAATATCGCCCAATCTTGAGTACAAAGTAGCCAAGGTGGGGTCTTTAGTTCCCCGTTCTTGTTCTACTTTCTCGATTAACCTTTGTAAATCTTGAATGGGTAAGAAAAAGCGATTAGTTTCATTAGTATCTGTGCTGGCTAATTCTGTGTCTCTAAAAACAAAGCGGATATTTTCTAATTCTTTACCAGGAATAGCATTTGTCTTTTGAGATTCAAACCGAAATACACCATTGCGCCAACTCCAAAAATCAGGAGCTTTTTTAATTAGGTTGACTAAAATTTGGTTAGTTACCCAAAGCACGATCGCAAATGGAAATTCGCGCAATCCTTCCCTTGTCCACTGTAAGTAACCAAAAAACTTTTCCTGTTCCGATTGCTCATTTCCCAATCTGAGAAAATACAATTGTTCAGCACCCGTCACAGTGATTACCGCCGGGTTCTGCTGACGGAGATATTCTTCTTGTTGTACCAGTTGGTTAAGAGCAGCTTTCAGGCTTGGTTCTTGACGTGCTAAAGTTACTCGATATGCACCGAAGGCGGGTTGTAGTTCGGCTTCATATTGAGCAATAATCTCATCGCGAAAGCTAGCATCATCGCAAACCGCAATCAGTAAATTTAATCCCCGCTTTTGAGCTTCAATAGAAACAATTAAATCATCATACGCATCTTGATTTTCTCCTTCATCATCTAATAATTCCTCATTTAACATTAATCGCTCCCTGTCTTCTCAAGCTTTCGATAATAATTGGATGAACATCATACCAAGTTTCATCAGTGCGATATTCTAGAACATATAGCCCATGTAACAAATCTAAAAACTCTGCTTGTTTAGGATCGTTGGGCATAAATTGTTCGTACACGCTCTGCAAAATATCGATATCAGTTTTTCCTAAGCGTATGGAAAAATCATTGCGAATTTTATTGATTGCTTGCAGGAGAATTTTATCATCAATAATAACTTGGGCTGAAGGATTTCGCCGAATTGTTCGCAAACATATACGGCAACATTCCTTAGAAATCCGAATTAACTCTCGCAATACGCCACCACTGTAAATTACGATTTTTTCAGCAGTTTCAGCCGCAATTAATTCACTAGGAATCCGCTTTTGTAAAACTTCACCGAGAATCTTTGTTGCTTCCGGGCGAGGTTGGGCATTTGGGAAGCGATTTTTACCTTTATCAAATATTTTTAATACAGGCATTGCCACAACTTGATCGTTGGTTTCAGTGGCAATTATTGTGCTAATAAATGTTTCTCTAAGGACTGCGATCGGGATAGTGTAAATAATTTGAAAGTTTGGTTGGCAGAGAGCTTTAATGTTATCTCGATAAATTTCGTTCACTCTGCCTAAGTCAAGTTTATCTAAATCATCAATAATTACTAAAACGTTTTGTTTAGTTGCAGCTTGAATTAGAGCAGCGATTTCGTTAATTCTGGCAACTAAATCTGATAACTTGCGTTCAAATTCTTGCTTAATTTCATCCCGAACGCTAGCATCAGCTTTTAATTTAGAGCTAATTAATTTTAAGAGATCAAAACCTATACTAGCTTCTGCTTGTAAATTTAATTCTTCAGTGCGAGTACGGGTAGCAAACCACTTATAAAGAGCTTCTTTAGTAGATTGCGGAATATCAACTTTGCGTGCTTCTGCTTCTGTCATTAAATTAACTGCGATCGCAAACAGTATATTAATATGATTAACCGCCGACATTTCGATTTTGTCAGCAATAGAAAAGAGAACTACAAAATATTTATCTTGAATTTGTCGGCTAAATTCAGCTAACAAAGTAGACTTACCACATCCTCGATGTCCTGTAAAGACTATTTTGCCATCTCCATTAGGACTATCTTCTACTAATTGGTTCAGGTCTGCAATCAAATCATCACCATATTCGACTCGAAATCTTTCCATTTCGTTCCGTTCCATCAACGGAAACAGTTCGAGATTGCTGTATGCTTCTTGAAAGGAGTTTAATAAGTCTTGAGACATTGGATAGTGCTGTTAACGTGCTAACTATTCATATAATGGCTCATGATTTTTGAAGTAGAAGTTGAGGTAATGTCTAGCATAGAGTATGCCTACATAACTTCTTAAATTCCGTTAATAAATAACTACTAGGTGAGTGGTATGTTATGTCTTAAAAAGAGATACCCTAATTCCCAAATTTCAACCTATCAATAAGTAACAGAGGTTAATAATCAATAAGACTGAATGATAGATTATACATTCGATAATTCAGACTGAATGATAGATTATACAGATAACATCCTGAAAGCTACTTAACACATAAATAAAATAAAATTTTCAGTTATAAAAATAAATTTTTAGTGTGCTTCTTCTCATCCCCCTCTAGCCGATGCAATGGTAGCTGTTGTTACTATTAGTTAGTAGTCTGTCAAAGAATAATTGACGAGTACATTCATTGTAGAGACGGCGATTTATCGCGTCTCTCTAACGTGTCAGTCTTTTAGACGCGATAAATCGCGTCTCTACATGAGATAAAGCTCCGCGACATCAAAACTAGCTTTTGCAACATCAAAACTAGCTTTTGCGACATCAAAACTAGCTTTTGGGACATGGACGTTCTCGATCTGTTCCCAAACTGTCAGCCCATTCACGCACGCGATCGTGGGCTATTCCTGAACCTGTAGAACGGTAAGCTTCGAGAGCAGATTGGCTCTGTTGAACCATTTGGGCTTCAGTAAGAGGTTGAAAATTTAATTCTGTGTCTATCTCTCCGTACTCAAATAATTCTTCCGTCGTTTGAGTAGCTTGATGTGTAAGTAATCGCTCAAAATCTTCTAAAGAAGTGGATGTCCCAGTCAGCCATGTTAACAGGATAGTTTTCACCTGTTCTCCGGGTAATATTTTAAGATGATCTAAAATTTGCTGCCTAATATTGCTTGCTGTCATAAGCTTTTAATTTTTGTAGTAGCTCTGCTGTAGATACAACTGTTTTCACGAGCATATTTAATTTTAACCTGCATTAGATGTCGGAATTAGAAAGATTTTAGGATTTTAATCAGTCCAGCGATGTCTACGACGGGCTACGCCTACGCACCAATTACGATAGAGATGCTGAGTGCGATCGCAAAAGGACTAAGGGTGTTGTCAAACTCCAAATTAGACTTAATCGTAGGTTGGGTTAAACAAAGTGAAACCTAACATCAGGGTTGAGTATCGTGATGGGTAATGTTGGGTTTCGTTCCTCAGCCCAACCTACGAATTACTTCACATCAGATATAAAAAGAAAAGTGTCAAATGAGTTTATTACAACCAGTAAAAATCTGGAACTACTGCAAAAATTTAGGCAATTACATTTACAACTTCCAAATTTCATTATATGCTTTGTGAGACATTGCTTTGCCTCGCTCTTTAATTTCCTCCTCAGTCCATTGAGTAGCCTTTAATAAATAATCATCAAGTGGATATTTTTTATCTTTTAGAATTTCAATTTTTTTGATAAAATCGTAATTTTTTAACTCTTCACTATTGGTTGTGTTATCTACTAATATTAAATTTCCTATACTGCCAACTATTTCTTCCTCTCCTTTTGATTGTGCTAAGAGATGTTCAATACTGGCAGAATTATAATCAATAGGTAGTCCATTAATATTTTGTCCTATGAATTTTTCAAGTATATATTGTATGACTTTTTTATCTCTTTGTTTATTTTTTGTATAAATTAAATCCATAAAATCTACTTCAAATTCATCCAAACTAGGTAGCTTTTCCTTGAGTTTTCTTACTAAATTTGTATTAATTGACTGAATTTTATCTGGGTTGTCAGTATTAGAAAGCTCTTGGGCATATTTGGAATAAAGTGGAGCAATTGAGCCAGAAGACCTTTGAGAAGTAATCGAATTAAAAATAAAATGAAAACATTCAATTTTCCATAGTATTGGACGTAATGCTTTCAATGTTATCTTATTTTCTCTATATGCCCTAATAAGAGATAAAATCATTGATGTTTGTTGCCTGACATTAAAAAGACGTAATGCTTTTAACGATTGATAAATGCTATTTTTTTCTTCAGGACTCCATTGATGATTATCTGGAGATACAATAGAAACATAATAATCTGAGTTTTCTTGAAATTCTAATAATAATAAGCGAGATTTATTTTCAGAGTCATTTTTACTAGAAGAATCAATATACTTTTTTATTTCACCAAACAACTGTTTTTGAGTAGTATCAACATACTTAGAAAGCCAATGATGATACAAAAAAGATTCTACAACAGTTTGTTCTAATCCATTATTATCAAATTTTTCTAAGATGCCATTCCATATAAGTTTATAAGTATCTAATGTTATGTTAGAAGCTCGCAGTTTTTGTAAGATTAAGTTTTTTACCAAATCAGGTGTAGTAAGGTCTTTACCTCTAGTATTGAGAGTTTCAAAAATTAAATAAGCATCATCTTCATTATCTAATTGAATAAATACTAATTTTAATGAGAGAACTTTTTTTCTTAGAGATTTTAGAGTTTCTAGGATTGGAAATATTCGCTCTTCAGGTAAATTATTACAAGATTGTTTACTATCAAACTTAGGAATTATTTCATAAAGTTTCTTATTAATTAATTCAAATGCTGATTTTAGATTTTGTTCTTCACTACCTACATTAAATTTTAATTCTGCTTTGTTAAAACTTTGTATATATCCTTGGAGATAAGGAAAAGATGTCTCAGAATTTAAAACATATTCAGGTATATTATCTATATTAGCTTTCTCAATATATTGATGTACCCCTTTAGCTAAATTTTCATCCCCATAGTCAAGAAAAGCATTTCTTATAGCAGCAAGCATTAATGTAATAGTTGTTAATCTTTGTTGACCATCAACTATTCCATAGTATGGTTTTTCTGTTTGATAAACAACCATTGAGCCTATAAAATAATGTTCATAATCTCTAATAACAACATCATCCCAAAAGTCCTTAACCTCTTCATCTGTCCATGAATAAGGGCGTTGAAATCTTGGTATTTTAAAATAACCTAGAGCAAATATATCCTGAACTTCTTTGTCATTAGCTTCGATTTTCATTGATTTCACATCCTTTATGAAGATAAATATTGTATTGATTAATATGCTTGCAAGTAACTGTTTTTACAAAGTATAACGCATCAACACCCATTAAGCAGTTTTATCACTGTTGTTTTTGCTATTCAAGATTACCGTGTCATAAATCTGTGGGAAGTTGATGTAAACATTGCCTTTGCACAACCATTACCATCACTACTTCCATTTGTACCCATCCTCAAAGGAGGTGATAACGAGTCTACAATTCGAGATGCATTGCGAATATTACGTGCAGATGAACAATTAAATCAACTAGAAACAGTATTAGGATTTTTTGCTACGTTTGTATTAGATAGTGCAATAGTTCAGCAAATTTTGAGGTGGGATATGGCACTTTTAGAGCAGTCGCCTTGGTATCAAGAAATTTTTAGCAAAGGGGAAGAACTAGGAGAAGCACGCGGAGAACTGCGAGGAAGAAAGGAGGAATTATATTCAGGGATTGAATTAGCATTAGAAATTAAGTTTGGCAATCAAGGTTTAGAATTGATGCCGATAATCTCTCAAATTACAGATTTGCAGAAATTAAAAGCAATTCAGCAAGCAATTAAAACTGTAAATACAGTCAATGAATTACAGCAAATTTTGTCAACCAACTTGACATGAAACACCAAAAACATAACCCCTCTCCGCTACCGGAAAGGGGTTAATCACTGCCGAAACCACTATCTATCTTGTACAGACGCGATTCATCGCGTCTCGATTCAGCAATCTCTAATAAGCGTCTTGCAACTCGTAGAAATCAGGCGAGATGTAATCCTTCCGCAAAGGCCAACCTACCCAATCTTCCGGCATCAAAATCCGCTTCAGATTTGGGTGTCCTTCGTAGATAATGCCGTACATATCGTAAGACTCGCGCTCTTGCCAATCTGCGGTCTTCCAAATCCAGTACACAGAAGGCACTACAGGATTTTCCCGTGGTAAGAATACCTTAACTCGAACTTCTTCGGGGCGATCGCTATTATCACCGACTTTAATCAAGTGATACACACTCACCAAATCCTGTCCTGGCCCAAGGTCAACGCCACCTTGAAACTGGAGATAATTAAACCCATAAGCATAAAGGGCTGTAGCGGTAGGAAGCAAAAAATCTGCCCCCACCTTAATTATCTCTACACCATTCTTATCCGGTGCTAAAAACTCATGGTCAAAACCATTTTGCGTCAACCACTGGGAAACTTTACCCGCTTGTACCAATGACTCTTCTTTCGCTGCTGGTACTGGTTTAGATTCTTCTTCAGCCACGGGTTTGTTCCTCCTTTTGCGCCTTTTCTGTCAGCAGTGCAGGTGGTATTGGCATACCAATCGCTTCCGCCAATTCCTTCGGTGGTGCATAGCGAGTGTCTGACTGCAAATACTTACCAGTTAAGATTTCTTCTACTGGCTTCAGGTTATGAGTCGTGCTGTAATAGCGGTGGGTTTGCTTAATTTTATCCCGCTCTTGCATCGATTCATTGGAGATTTTCTTCCGCAGCTTAATGATTGCGTCGATAATTGCTTCTGGACGGGGAGGACAACCAGGCAAATACACATCCACAGGAATCAGTTTATCGACTCCGCGCACTGCTGTAGGAGAATCAACGCTGAACATCCCGCCAGTAATTGTGCAAGCACCCATCGCAATTACATACTTTGGCTCTGGCATTTGTTCGTAAAGACGCACCAGTTGGGGAGCCATCTTCATCGTAATAGTCCCTGCCGTAATAATTAAATCGGCTTGGCGGGGGCTAGAACGGGGAATCAGTCCAAAACGGTCAAAGTCAAATCGGGAACCAATTAAAGCTGCAAACTCAATAAAGCAGCAAGCAGTACCAAACAGCAACGGCCACAAACTAGAAAGCCGCGCCCAGTCGTAGAGGTCATCAACCGTCGTCAAAATGACGTTTTCTGAAAGGTCTTGAGTGACATTGGTACGCTCAATGGGGTTGATGATTCGTTCTTTACCCTGGGTTGTTAAGTTAGAATTCAAGACCATTCCAAAGCTCCTTTACGCCATGCGTAAACTAAAGCGACTACAAGAATTGCAATAAAGACTAGCGCTTCAATAAAAGCCAATAGCCCCAAACGGTGGAAAGCTACCGCCCAAGGATACAAGAATACAGTCTCCACATCAAAGACGACGAAGACCAGAGCAAACATGTAGTAGCGGATGTTGAACTGAATCCAGGCTCCCCCGATGGGTTCCATGCCAGATTCATAGGTGGTGCGACGTTCTGGGCTGTAACCACTGGGTCGTAGGAGCTTGGAAGCTGAGAGCGCTAAGGCAGGTACTAGGCTACAGATGATGAAGAAACCTAGAAGGTACTCGTAACCGCTGAGGACAAACACAATGAGTATCTACCGCTTATGGAGTATTTTAAGTAGTGAGTTTTGAGTGCTGAGTGCTGAGTGCTGAGTGCTGAGTGCTGAATGCTGAGTAGGGAATCTCACTTCTTTACTCAGAACTTTCGGAACTCGGAACTGTTTTACCCAACGCCCAATCCCTTAACTGCGTAACTTTCTTTTACATTATATCTGTTTGGTTTTTCTGAAATCTGGGAAACAGACGGACTTCAAGTATTTGATTCGCTTTTGCTAGTGATAGAAAAGTCTAACAATTATGTCATAATTTTTAACGTATATTTAAGATTTCTTCTCTGCGAGGCCTTAGCCATGAGCGAACCAGCTGTTGAGACTCCGGTGTTAGACCGCTACGAGTGTCGCGCCTGCGGTTATGTTTACGAACCTGAGAAGGGAGATGACAAGCATGATATTCCTTCCGGGGTACTCTTTGCAGAACTGCCCATAAATTGGCGCTGTCCAGTTTGTTCTGCTAAAAAGACCGCTTTTGCCAACATCGGCCCTGCCGGTACTGCATCCGGCTTTAAAGAAAATCTCGGTTATGGTTTGGGTGTTAACAACCTAACGCCAACCCAAAAGAATATCCTAATTTTTGGTGCTTTGGCTCTTGGGTTCTTGTTTTTTATCAGTCTTTACGGCTTACAATGACAGCCTTTAAGCAATTCCAAATAACGCTCTCTACCAGAGGGTTTACACTGCGCTAACAAAATTCAAAATGAAAAAGCCAGGGTTTTACAGCATCCTGGCTGCCAACTCGTACAAAAATTTAGAAATAACTAAGAAATACTGATGCATTCAATTGTGAAAGGTTGGCAACGAATATTTGCCTTGTTAATAGTAGTCGTGATGTGCATAGGGTGTAGCCAAGTTCCCTCTGTTAGCTACAACCCTTGGAAAGTTATTTCTGTGCCAACAGACTCGAATTTATTGGATATTGCTTTTACTGATAACCTTGAGCATGGCTATTTAGTCGGTAGCAATGCCACCCTATTGGAAACCAATGACGGTGGTAATACCTGGAAACCAATAACACTGCAACTGGATGAGCAAAAGTATCGCTTTGACTCAGTAAGTTTTGCAGGTAAAGAAGGCTGGATTGCCGGAGAGCCTGGACTTTTACTACACACTACCGATGAAGGTGCTTCTTGGTCGCGTATCCCCCTGAGCGAAAAGCTACCAGGTAGCCCGATCGCAGTTAAGGCGCTAGCAGACAATACAGCGGAAATGGCTACTAATGTTGGAGCCATATATAAGACCACAGACGGCGGCAAAAACTGGAAAGCCCAGGTGGAATCAGCAGTGGGTGTGGTGCGTAACTTGGAACGTTCTCCTGATGGTAAATATATTGCTGTTTCTGCTAAGGGTAGCTTCTACTCGACTTGGGAACCAGGCCAAGGTGCTTGGGTACCCCATAACCGCAATAGTTCTCGGCGAGTAGAAAACATGGGCTTTGGTGACAATGGGCAATTGTGGTTGCTAGCTAGAGGAGGTCAAGTTCAGTTTAGTGACCCAACTAAACCTGAAGAATGGCAAGAGGCAAAATATCCAGAGTTATCGACCAGTTGGGGTTTACTGGATTTGGCATATCGTACACCCGATGAAATTTGGGTAGGTGGCGGTAGCGGTAATTTGCTACGGAGTGCCGACGGTGGCAAAACCTGGGAAAAAGACCGTGACATAGAAGAAGTTGCGGCTAATTTGTACAAGATTGTGTTCTTAGAGCCAGAGCGGGGATTTATAATTGGCGATCGCGGCGTTTTGCTCAAATATCTCCCAAATCCTGAAGCAACTTCCCCAGAAGCCGCTTGAAGAAGGGAATAGGGTACAGGTTACAGGGTATAGATTATTTCCCTACCACCTATCACCTATCACCTCTCCCCTAATTCCCATACCCAATTTCTGAGAAGAACGTTGCAACTTGTAACTCTTTCTTAACTTTGTAGGATAATAAACTCAATAACACTCTATGTATAAGGTAGGGATCTAAATGTCAGGTACCACTGGAGAACGTCCGTTTTCGGACATCATTACTAGCGTTCGTTACTGGGTAATCCACAGCATCACCATCCCGGCATTATTTATTGCTGGTTGGCTATTTGTCAGCACCGGATTGGCTTATGATGCTTTTGGTACACCCCGTCCCAACGAGTATTTCACACCAGCGCGGCAAGAAGTGCCCATTGTGAAGAACCGTTTTGAAGCTAAAAAACAAGTTGAACAATTTATTGGAAAGTAGTTTGAGATCATGACTAGCGGCAATAACATCAATCAACCAGTTACCTATCCAATTTTTACCGTTAGATGGCTGGCAGTTCACACTTTAGGTGTACCAACTGTATTCTTTTTGGGCGCGATCGCCGCAATGCAATTTATTCAACGTTAGGAGCAACTATGGCAGAAAGATCGCCCAATCCCAATAATCAACCGGTTGAACTAAACCGGACTTCGCTATACCTGGGATTATTACTAATTTTCGTTCTGGGTATTCTGTTTTCCAGTTACTTCTTTAACTAATTGGAAGTACTGTTGTTAATCTTGGTTTATTGAACGTGTGTTGATTTGTTGTTAAGGGAGGAGAGAAGCTGTGTCTGGAAGTGGGAGAATTCCCCTGTGGGTCGTCGCTACGATCGCAGGTTTAGGTATAATTACAGTCTTGGGCATTTTCTTTTATGGTGCCTACGCCGGACTCGGTTCTTCGATTTAACATTAGTTAGTTTGAACCGAATACTATAAGTTAGAACTTTCTAGCATTTGTTGAGAAATCAACGTTAAAAAAACCGCCTGTCTCTATGAGATGGGCGGTATTAATTTTGGTCATTTCTCATTTGTCTTTTGTCATTTGTTTTTTGCAAATGACTAATACTTCTCTACGAGAGGCTACGCCAACGGCTTCGCTCAGTACAAGTGACTAATGACTACATCAGTATCAGTTGATATCGCTGATATCGTCGCTTTCAATGTATAAAAACAGAAACGCGAAGACTACACCTGGCAAAACCCAACCAATTATGGGCACGAAGATCGCAGACAAGTACGAAGTACTAGCCAAGACAGTAGGTAAAAAAGATGCTGCCATAGTTAAAGGTTCCTATGAAATCACACTACAATTCAAGATGAGCTTACTGCAAATTCTGCCAAATTTTTGAAATTCTTTCATATTTTTAACACAGGGGAGATGGGGAGATGGGGAGCAGGGGAGCAGAGGAGAGTTATTGTACAAGTTCTTTCCCCTCTGCCTCTCTGCCTCTTGTACCCAATACCTCTCATACCTGAGTTACATACCCAGGAGTTCATCTAGCTGCAAGCTTGGCAAGTCTGGAGGAATCACGGTTCGCACTATTGTGACTTTGTGACTCTCCTGTTGAGTTGTAAGATCGAGTGCGATCGCTCCTAAGCGAATTTCCAAACAGCCAAAGGGAATGTTTAATTGTGTCATCACTTCCAAATCTCCCGATGCATTAGGAAGTAAATTTGTCAACAAATGGGGGCCATCTAGTAAGTAGCGAGTTTGATAATCTTCAAGCCATAACTTGACAACAACTTGCAGAGGTACTTCTGGCAGTACTACGCGCACTATGACAGACTTGCCAGCAATTAATTCGCCTTCTGGCACATACAAATGTGGAGTTGGCAAAGGCTCAGTGGCTGCTGCAATTAGAGGTAAGGAAGAAGATGAATATAACAGTGGTTGCTCTTTTTCTTCAAAGGTATAACTCCCAGTTGTATCGCCTTCCAGTTCGCTATCTGTATCATCTACAACGATTTCTTGCGCCAACCAAGCTGACGCTATATTTATTTTTATTGGAGGGGGAGGGGGCGGTACTTGTGTTAACAGAGCCGATGAGATTGTTGGTTCTTCTAGTACTTTTTCTATTTCCGTATTTTCTCCAATCCCTAGTTCCACTTCCTGCGCTGTCTCTGTATCTTCCCTAAAGTTCTCCAGTTCAGGAGCCAATCTTTCGACTTCTTCCCATGTCTCTTCTCCCTTGCGCGTTTCAGTCAGGAGAAGTGGTGAACTCCTCCAATCTTCGCTCAGATTATTCTCCGTGTTGGCATCTAGGTCTAATGGCAAGTTAACATCAACATTCGCATTTTCTGCACTAGGAGGAAGGGGTATCTGCTGCGGTGGAACATAGTTATTGTAATCTTGAGGTTGCAGATCGTTGATAGATTCAGGCAAGGAGTATCCTTGGCTCTGCATCCACTTCCTCAACAGGGGAGATGAATAAAGGTTTCCAGTTGTAATTAATTGTGCATTTTGGGGGGTTTTGATTTCAGGAACAGATTCTTCCTGGAATTGCGAATTTTGTGAGGCTTCAACTTCAGAAACAGATTCTTCCTGGAATTGCGAATTTTGTGAGACTTCGACTTCAGAAACAGATTCTTCCTGGAATTGCGAATTTTGCGGGGCTTCGACTTCAGTAACAGATTCTTCCTGAAATTGTGCGTCACCTACTCCTAAGTCAGATATATTTTCATCTTCAGTCACAGTTGCGTCCAACTTTGGCAAGTCTTCAGCCGCTTTAACTTCCAATTCATCTGGAGGAACATTGTTTTTTACTTTTTCTTCGGCATCATCTGGCAAAGCTTGTAACCGTTTCAAGTATGGCAAAGTAGTCTCAAGTATTGGCATTCGACGTTGCTTGATGACCAACTGCTCTAAGTTGATGGTGGCTATAATAGTATCCTTTTCTACAAGCTCCTCCCGTGTCTGTGGTTCTGCAACAACATCTGTGGGAATGTTGGCATCACTTTGAATAGGGGGTAGTTTCGGTAATTGAGGCAACGAAATGCTTGAATTCTTGAACTTAGATGTCCGCAGATTAGCTTCTCGCAGAACTTGCAGGTTAATTTGCGCTGGTAAAGGTGTGTTTGGAGATAGATGAACTATCTGAGACTGGTCTGTTTTTGGAGTCTTGACCAAATTTAATAGTTTCAAATCGAGCCTAACAGGTGTCTCTGTTTCTGTGAAAGCAGCAGATGAGTTCGATGTTGCTACGAGGTCATTTAAAGATGTACTGGATTTTGCTGCGGCTGTGATTGCCAGTAATTCTGTTACATCTGCTGTAATGGTGAAGGACTGGCTGGCTAACCAAATGACTTCACCAGCATCAGCGAATTTACCATACAAACTGATGTCTGCCAAAATTAGCTTGGATTCACAATCAGCAGGAATATCAATTGAGGTATTGATACTAAAGGGCAACTCCTTATCTGATAAGGGTTGCCGTACTTTAGTCAAGATTTTCGAGTTATTGGGCGATCGCAGTTCAATTTCTACTTCAAGCGCCCGCAAGCTTTTTGGAGATGATGTTTCATCCCAATCTAGATTTGTCTTTTCTTGGAATTCTATGTACCCGTTGATTATAAGAGCTTGTCCCCAACGAGCAATATAATTATCCTCACTTAAAGTTAGCAGTAATGGTGGCGGTAGTTGTGTTGCCGAAGAATCTGTAACTTTTTCATCTTGGGGCAGCAGTTCAGAGGTGGGTAAAGCTAAATCTATTAAATTTTGTAAAATCTGCTCTGCCGTCTCTCCTTTGAGCCACACAGGACTCACAGGCTGATCGATAACTATATCTTCATCTTCTTCCGTTTCATCTAGAACAACAGTGGTAACAAGGTTGCTATCTGTAATAATTGCCAGTCCTTCAGAAACTGCGATCGCATTATCTAGCTCAATTGCAGTTTCTGGTGGGGCATTAGATTCCAAGTTCTCTTCATCTGGTGCAACAGTGAGGTTGCCATCTGTAGTAATTGCCAGTCCTTCAGAAACTGCGATCGCATTATCTAGCTCAATTGCAGTTTC
>NZ_CAWUDN010000113.1:0-25552 GCF_963920915.1 Nostoc sp. PCC 9305 | reverse complement strand
GCTATGCCCCCTGAGAGTGGTAATTTCTTTGCGCGTGTCGAGATTCCACAATTTGATCGTCTTGTCACAACTGGCGGAAGCTAAAGTTTTGCCATCCGGGCTGAAGACGACCCTAGTGACCCAATTGCTATGCCCCCTGAGAGTGGTAATTTCTTTGCGCGTGTCGAGATTCCACAATTTGATCGTCTTGTCAGCACTGGCGGAAGCTAAAGTTTTGCCATCCGGGCTGAAGACGGCGCTGTTGATTGAATTGCTATGCCCTTCGAGACGATTTTGTTCACGAATATTAGTACTAGATAGAATTCTCTGTAAACTAAACAAAGGGCTGTATGCTGGATAGTCTGCTAAAGATTGTTTATCCTTGATCAGACTTTTTAATGCTCTTGCCGTCTCTATTGCTAACAGCAGAGCATCAAATTCTCTGGAAGTTTCAAACAATTGCAACGCATTTGTTCCGTCTTGTTCCAATCGCGTAGCCGTTAAAGCAACTTCTCTGGCTGCTTCTACCTTTTTTAATTCCTCAAGACTTTTTTGAGTAACTATAAATGATGCTACTGCCCCTACCAGAGCAAAACCTAACACCACAGAACCAATCCGAATCCGTTGATTAGCTTTGTGGTTCGCCTCTGCTAAAACTTGCTTTGCCTGTTTCTCTACCTCCAGCCTTTTCTGCACATCGCGCTTTTCCAACTCTTGGCTAGCAGCTAAAAACTGATAGTCTAAGTCACTCAAACTTTTACTCACTGCCCATTCTTTGGCATCTTGCAAAGTCTGTCCCCGCAGTAAGCGCGACTCATCTTGACGTTCCGACTCAACCCAGGCATTCAATGCAGTCGAGTAAGGACGCAACTTTGCCAAAATTTTTTCAGCCCACTCCTGTTTAAACACCTCTGTATAAATCCGATTATAAATTCTCAACTTTCCCTCCCGCTTCACCACCAAACCCGTCAACCGCAGTTCAGTTTGTTCAGGACTATCATCAGCTACTATCTCTCCCTGCTGCAAAATCTGCTGATACAACCCCAACAATCGCCCAGTCTTCTGTTCCCCACTCTGCAAAATTCTGTCTCGAATCGTCTTCAAATGCTCCGGCTCATCTTGCGTCTCCCAATTCTCAATAATTCCCTCACGTACCAACTCTTCCACCCAGTTTTTATCCTCTAGTCCCCAATTCCTCGTCTCCAGTCCCCCCTGCACCAGCAACTTACAAACTTTTTGCGTCAAAAACGGCTGTCCTCCCGTCCAGTTCAGCACCACCTGCATCAACTCTTGAGAATCACCTACTTCTGCCAATCCCTGCGCCAAGGGTTGCGCCTCTTGGAGTTGAAAGCCAGTTAAATCAATTGCCTGCCCAATATTAAAAGGTGTGCGGCGTTTATCTTGAATCAAATCTGAAGGCGTAGACACGCCAATCAAAGCAAAGGTGAGGCGATTATATTCAGGATGGTCTGCTCGTCGGTTGTAGCAATCGCGGATAACTGCAAAAAAGTCATCCAAGTTGAATGAAAGACTCAGAACGCTGTCAATTTCATCAATAAAAATAATAATCTTTTCAGGAATTGTTTGAAGTAAAACCGTTTCAATAAACTTGCTCAAGTGCTGCACTGGTGAAAGCAAAGCGTTATCATTCCACCAACTATCTAAATCAAAAGTTGTATAAATATTAAAACTTTCCACCAGAGTATCAATCACCCCGGCATACCATTGTTCTGGCGTAATATCTACCGTCCCAATAGCTGTAATATCAACAACAGCACAAGCAAATCCCTCTGTTTGTAACTGCTGCATTACCCGCACCCGCAAGCTAGATTTCCCCATCTGCCGGGAATTGAGTACATAACAAAAATCCCCAGCTTTCAAGCCTTCATAGAGGTCATGGTCAGCTTGCCGTCTAACATAAGTTGGTGCATTTTGAGGCAGACTACCACCGACTTGATACTGGTATTGGGTCATAAACAATTAAAAATTCAGCGCGAGTTAAACAAACCTCTCCCTGCCTTGAACTAAAGTTCAAGTCTGTCCCTCTCCGAATCGGAGAGGGACGGTTTTGCGTAGTAAAACCAGGGAGAGGTCATAATTACAAATTACGAATTACGAATTACGAATTAAATAAGCTAGGTGCTTTAATACTTTCAAAACAATATATATGTCATCACGACTATCTAAAGCAAACAAATCAGATAGAGCGTATTGTGGAGTTTCAGTTTTTAGCAGTTTGATAAATCTAAATTCATTCCCATTGGTGACAAACCCAAAAACAGGTTTAGCCGAAGTTGCATCTGCCAACATATAAGCTAATGCTTGTGGAATTGCTGGCACTAAGGAGTAATCTGCTCCTTTTGCCTCAATAACGAGAACCCAAAGTGGAGGATGGAACACTAAGATGTCAATACGTCCTCTAATAATCATGCCTTCGTCTTCAGAAGAAATTCTGACCTCTTGTTCTGAGGCGATGTAGAAAGGCGGTTGATAAAAACCTGCTAGACGCAATAGTGGAGATAGCACTACCATTTTGACTACAGGTTCTAAAATAGGATATTTCGATAGATGCAAATATTCTGTCTTGACTTCGTTGAGAGATTGCTTTTCTAAATCACTCAACTCAGGTAAATCTTGCTGCCACTCTGAAAAAAAAAGTTCGTTGTCTGCAACGTGTAGACCAAATTCATCGATGAGTTGGGCTAGGGTGATATCTTTTCCTTGAATAAGTTGAACCATTGTTGAGCCTTTTAGTTAAATGGTAATTGCAGATGAAAGTATTTCAGGTCTTCCTAATGTACTTTTTTAATTTTTAATTCCCAAGCGATCGCCCAAAATATTGACGGTACAATTCACACAGTGGCACTACTTGATTGCCTTGAAACTTAACTAACCCCATACTGCGGAGTTTAAACGCTTCAGTTGTGCCTACATCCACAGGGCGATTTGCCATCATTACTTGTTTGACGGCAGCTAGCAATTCTGCATCCTCTTGCAAGTTCAGCCAATGGCGGCGTAAATGGTCGCTGTAAGGCCCTTCTTGAGTTGCCGCGATTTTTTGCAGATTTTCCAGCGTCATCCTACCACGGGCAATTTCATAAAGCGCTACCCGCACTAAATAAGGATGACCACCGACGAGTGTCATTAATTCTTCAATTTGTGATTCGGGCCAATTGAGTCCGTGACGCTGTACCAAGTCTTGTACTTGTGTTTGATTTAAGTCTGGCAACTCAATAGGTAAGCCGACATTAAAAGGCGACTGATTAATATTGAGCGGTATATAAACTTCCTTAGAATGCACAATCACCAACCGGAGATTTTTCCACACTGTCTCATTCTTTGAACGCTCATGCCAAGCTCGTAGCAATCCAAAGAAATCAGCAGCAATTATCGGATGTTTGAAGACTTCATCGACTTCATCCAAACCTATAGCTATGGGGCTATTAATGGCGGGTAATAAATACCGTTGAAAGTAATTTGTACATTTATTCTTGCTACCTAAAACACCCTTCCAATAATCGTCTAGCTTCTCTGGTAGATTTAATTCGTAAGTTATGCTGGCGCAAAACCACTGCAAAAACTGATCTAAATTGGCGAGAAATTCTGCATCGGCTGACTGGAAATTTACAGGTGCAGTCTGATAGTTATGTTGACTAGCATGATGGAGAACCCGCGACATGAGGGAAGTTTTGCCCATCTGCCGGGGAGCTTTGATGCGAACTAAGGCCCCTGGTTGAAGAATGGCTTCATAACAGTCTACCTCAATAGGCGATCGCTCCACATAGAAAGCAGAGTTTAGAGCTACCTGCCCTTCTGGATTTTCTAAGGAGACTACTGTTTTTATCTCGCTATCTGGAATCGTTTCGTTAGCAGAGATAGCACCTTGGGGATTATTCCGACTTTTCAGCACTGGTGTCGAAGACTCTGGAATACTTTCTAAATCAATAGCGCTACAGCCAAACTCATAAGCATCCTCATAAGACCTGTCAGCACCCAGTGCATCATAAAAGCCTACCGCAAATTTAATTGCGGCGCGATCGCCAATTGCCCGATTCATCCCAACTACGCAGTTAATATTTTGATAAATTGCCTCAGCTTGCACCTGGCTATAGCAGGCATTTAATAATACACACTCAATTTTGTCTTTAAATAACTTAAATAGCCTTGCCAGTGACTCCGTACTCACTAGCTGCATTTCCCCGATATTATTTTCCAAGGCTAAACCTTGATTTCCTCCACCATGCCCAGAAAAATGGATGATATGAGGATTATGATCTAAAAGCGCACGCCGCAAATCGTCAGGCCGCACCGCCCATTTAGTAATCAGTTCAAACTTATCTCGGCTGCGAGAGCGTTGCAACCCTTCCTGAATTTCCCTTACTTCCTCATCCAAGCGAAGTTTATCTGTCGTCGTGGGATTAGCTGACACAATCAGGATTTTTTTCACAGCGCTATCAACTATTGAATGCAGGCTTCTGGCTTAGATGTAGTTTACTACAGCAGGTAAGTAGACAATTACCGATAGCGTATTACCGTTAAAGAGCCTTTTAGCTCCATTAATGAGTCTTTGAACTCCATTAAAGAGCCTTTTAGCTCCATTAAAGAGTCTTTTAGCTCCATTAACGAGCCTTTTAACTTCATTAATGAGTCTTTTAGCTCCATTAACGAGCCTTTTAGCTTCATTAATGAGTCTTTGAACTCCATTAATGAGTATTTTAGCTCCATTAACGAGCCTTTTAGCTTCATTAATGAGTCTTTTAGCTCCATTAACGAGTCTTTGATACTCGTGAAAATGACAGCAATTTTTACAAGCGTGGAATACACATAATTTTAGGGGCACAATATATTGTGCCCCTACGCGTGTAGTCTATTCAATTGAAAACCGTTGTAATCTTTAGCCAGATGCAACCTAATTAATCTTCATTTCCAATTTTTTATTGGCAATCTGAGCTTAAATCAAAACTTTGACATTCTCTAGCTTCCGACAATTGCCTAACCGTATTACCAGACTGATAACTCATCAAAATTCCCGCAACCGCAGCCAGTGTAACAACAGTAGCTAGTCCCAACAAAGTGGCTCATTTTTTAGGTTTGATTGTACTGATGAAATTATCTAACCCAGTCGCACTACCAACAACCTCAATTGTCCCAAGTGCTTTTAAAGCAATAGCCGCATTAGCATAGCGACGTTTTCGGTTACGTTCCACCATTTTCATCAACCACCACCGGAAACGGGGACTGATTTGAGGAACTAATTGCTGGAAATTAAAACGATAGTTATCATCAATTAATTTGCCAATCTCAACAGAACGGGTATTAGTAAGTAAGCAAATTAGTGTTGCTCCTAAACTATATAAATCTGATGCTTCTGTCAGAGAATGACCAAACTGTTCCTCTGGTGGCATAAAACCTGGAGTTCCTGCTATAAAGCTGCTCAGAGCTACTTTTGCACCCTGTATTCTAGCCAATCCAAAATCAACCAGGTAAGCATTTAGTTCTTCATCAACCAAAATATTCTCTGGCTTAATATCCCGATGAATAATTGACGGAACTTGCTTTTGCAGATAAACCAAAATTTCTAAGATTGACAGAGCAATTTGCTTAATTTCTTCAGGATTAAAGCTACGTTTTAATCCCAATGATGGGGCATTTTTATATTCCTGTACCAGATAAAAAGCCCCCGGCATTTCAAAGGAATCTAGATAGCGAGGAATGCGCGAATGATTGAGTTGTTGCAAGATTTCAATTTCGCGCTGATATGCTTTCACACCTGATAAATCAGCACCTGCACGAGCAAAACAAAACTCTTTAATTACCACCGATTGATTAGAGTTGAGGATATTAGCTAGATAAGTAATCCGTCCCCCTTCTCGGTTGCGTCCTAGTTCGCTGATGACTTGATAGCCAAGTTCTGAAAAATCTGGATGGTGATTTAAGGGAATTACCCTTTTATCTCCATTACGCACATCAAGCTCCATTTATTCACACACCATACGAGTTTGATTATGTCAAGGCGCAATTAAAAGATTAAGATCCACTCACCCAGATTGTTAGCCCCATTTTTACCTTGCTTGGGCTAATACATATCGGCAGAAAGGCGAAATTATCACCTTTGCGCTAGCCAATCGACAATCTGGGCATTGACAACATCTGGAACCTCATCGTGAGGACAATGACCGGCATTGGGAATGGGAACAATTTTGATATCTTTGCCATTCTCCCGCGCCTCTTCGTAAATCTTGGCCCCGGTAATTGGTGTCCAAGGATCGTCAGCACCCCAAATTATTAATAAAGGACGTTCTACTTTGGGCAAAAGTTCCTCTGGACTTGGGCCAGGAGGGGCTGTGAGAATAGATGCGAAGACTTTTTGCGCTCCTGGGTCGCAAGAGGGAGTATAAAGTAAATCAACTAATTCATCGGTGACGGCTTCACGGTTCCGGTAAACTTGGTAGAGGGTGCGGCGAATTTGGGCTTTTTGACGGATGCGGTTATAAACAAATTTACCTGTAATTGGCGATCGCACAAACCGATTAAAAGCTGCCATCACCATCCGTAGCGGCGGATTCAATTCGTGGGGACGATGACTTAACCCACCCGCAGAGTTAATCAAAATACCACCAGCAGCAATTTCTGGATGTTCTACCAGTACAATCAAGCTCAAAAGTGCGCCGATGGAGTTGCCAATAAATACAGCCGGTTCTTGGATGTGTGCTGTGCAAAAATCTTTCAGCAGTTCCACCCAAACTTCCACACTGTAATCAATAGGCGCTTTATCAGAACCGCCAAAACCCAAAAGGTCTATGGCAAATACCTGGTAGCCAGCATCAGCTAAAACTGGGATATTTTTGCGCCAATGTCCAATGGAAGCACCGAAGCCGTGAACCAGTACCAAAGGGCGTCCTGTACCCATGACAGTGTACTGAATTTTGTAACCCTGCCAAGTCCAAATGAATTTTTCAAAGGCGTCTTGAGTTGGAAGCTGTTGTGTAGTTACAGTCATTAATAAGATTCATAAAGTGTTTCTTCAAATATAGTAATGTTCTCTGACCGAAATAGTGCTGAGTAACGAGTGCTGAGTAAAAAAGCAATAATCACACTCCTAACTCCTAACTCCTAACTCCTAACTCAACACTGATGAAATGTTAGTTCCATCTACCCCAAGGGATTAATAAGTCGAGGGATATCAAATAGCCCTGTGACTTTTTAGACGAATGGTAGTGTGGGATGAAATATATAACTCAAAGTAACTTTGCTCAAATGAGCAAATTTGTTCTTGCTGCAACCTCTGTAGCAATATTTTCGCCAATATCTTCTGCCTATGCAGCTTTAGGGTTCTCTACCATCGTCGCTCAAATAACAGATAATTCCACAGAACAACAACTTTTAGCCCATAAGGAAGTAGAAACAAGGAATCACACCACTAGCCAACGGCAAACTGTGACTACAGAAAGCCGTAACGTTTCGGTAAAAGCGAAAAAAACAGGTTTTAGCCTTGCCATTTGGCAACCATCTGGTAATTTTTCAGAAGTGATTGCTCGCATTTCTGTTAAAAGCAAAAGTGGCCAGGGCTATTTAAAAGAGCAGTTTTTGGGTGATTACAAGTACAAGATTAAGCAAAAAGCAAAATTTGTTAAGGGGTTAAAAGCTAGCGATCGCATCGTCGTGCGATTGTATGATATTCAAAACCACTTTATTGGCTACAGCGAATTTGAATGTTTGCCAGCAAATACCACAGTTAACTTGATTTTGTCAGCCCAACCTACAAAATACCAAGTAGTTCGCACTGTTTATGGTGTTGATGCTGACCAAAATGGCACTATTGACGCAGGTACTAACACTTACGACTACTTCACCCAAGTCAGGAACCAACGTGTTATTTTCTTGAGCAGTTCCCAAACTTTTCAAGGTAGTCAGTTCCAAGTAGAAGGTTTGTCAAAAATTGCCGGAACCAGCGTTTATCCCGTCTCTTTTACTCAGGGTGATTATGCTTTAGTGCGTCAGTCCTTCGTGAATATCTTTAATTCCGACTTGGCAAAGGTTTTGCAAACTACTCCTGGCAGCTTGGTACAGGTGATTGAAGTCAGCGATAATTCTAGCTACGACATTAGTCAAATGCTAATGAATTATCGCCAAGTCAGACTATCTCGCCCTCTCCAGGTTGAGTTTTCTGATGTTTCCACAGACTACTGGGCTAAAGATTTTATTGCCGAATTGGCCTCAATGGAAATTCTCGAAGGTTTTCCTGATGGGACTTTTCGCCCGGATGCACCAGTAACTCGTGCCCAATTTGCGGCAATGCTGCGAAAAGCGTTTACCAAGGGTAAAATTCGCCAAGCAGTAGCATTTAAAGATGTCTCAAATCGATATTGGGCTTACAATGCCATCAGCGAAGTTTATCAAATGGGCTTTTTAAACGCTGTTATTGGCAAGGATTTCAACCCCACTCAAAGGCTTTCCCGCCTTGACATTTTGGTAGCATTAGCACGGGGATTAAATTATCAAAGCAGTGGTTCCACGGAAAAGATATTATCTGTTTACAGCGATGCAACTACTATTCGTGGTGAATATCGCAGTCTGATTGCAGCTTTGACACAACGCGGTATAGTCGTCAACTATCCCAACGTGAACTTGCTAAATGCTGAACGGGTAGCAACCAGGTCTGAAGTGTCTGCTTTGCTATACCAAGCCCTGTCTAGCACTGGACAGGTAGCAAACATCTCCTCGCAGTACGTCGTTGGACAGCAACAAGTTGCAGTAGAGCAGCAGACTGAAACTTCAAGGGCGCGCATCAAACCGCGTCGCCATTGCAACCAAGGAATTGGTAATGGTTCTGAGGGTTGCGACCCAGGTAATTCTCGTCCTCACGGTGGTAGTAACGATGAAGGTGGACGTACCCCTGGTAATAAATAATATTTTCTTTTAAGAGACGCGATTAATCGCGTCTCTAGCTTGCTCGACTGTAAAACTAATTTCCTGACCATAGGAAATTTCTAATGTATGACCATCTGGGTCTTGAAGATAAGCCCAGTAACCAACCGGATGGCCCCAGTCATTTGGCCCAGCCAGCAGTATTCCCTCATTGCGTGCCTCATTGCACAGGCGATCGATTTCCCCGCGATTCTGATAAGCTACCCCAAGATGAGATTGTTGTAAGAGTGCGCCTTCTACTTTAGGTACTTTAATGAGGACAATTACAAAAGGTCTAGTCAGGTCACTAATCCAAGCAACATCTGATTGAGTCGCTCGATCGATGCGATGATGCACGACTGTCATCTGGGCATACTTTGCATAAAATGAGATACTTGCATCAACATCACTGACTGCAAGTGCAATGTGAGTAAAACCAAGATCGGACATAAAAAAACTCCGTGGTAGACTTGACCAGACGAATGTAGGTATTAGCCTCAGTGCTTACTAAGAAAGCTGACACGATTGATAATGAAGATAGGCGTTACCTTCACAAATTTTTATGTTCTTAACTTGGTTAGACAGCAACTCTTGGTTACTAGAAATCGGCAAGAAACGAATACTGATTGACCCTTGGCTGGTTGGTTCGTTAATTTTCAGCAATTTGGATTGGCTGTTTAAAGGTTCGCGATCGCAAAATCGCCCAATCCCAGATAATATCGATCTGATCCTTTTATCTCAGGGTTTAGAAGACCATGCTCACCCACCAACACTAAAGCAACTCGACCACAGCATCAAGGTTGTAGCTTCTCCCAATGCTGCCAAGGTAGTACAGAAATTAGGTTACACCCAGGTAACAGTATTGCCTCATGGTGAAACTTTCACTTTAAATAATCAAGTTGAAATCAAAGCTTTCCCCGGTTCATCCATTGGCCCCACTCTGGTGGAAAATAGTTATCTCCTCAAAGAATTGGAGAGTGGTTTAACTGTATACTATGAGCCTCATGGGGATCATTCTCCACAACTTCAGCCAGCTGCACCCATCGATGTAGTGATTACACCGTTTATTGACATGACGTTGCCTTTGCTTGGGCCGATTATTAAAGGAAACAATAGTGCATTAGAAGTAGTAAAGTCTTTACAGCCTCAAGTAATATTACCGACTGCGGCTGGTGGGGATGTGGCCTTTGAGGGATTGCTGATGAAGCTGATTCAAACTAAAGGAAGTACTGAAGAATTTCGTTCGTTACTAGAGAAAAACAATCTGGTGACGCGGGTACTTGAGCCGAAACCAGGCGATCGCTTTGAACTACCATTAGAAAAACGAGCATTAGCAATCTAAGTTGCACCTAGTCTTAGCGATTAGAAATCGTGGTTATACAAACAAAGTTCACCTACGCAGACTAACAGAAAATCAAAGGTTTGCTAACCTGCGGAGGCAGGTTTTATCTGATAGCCGCGACTTCTAGTCGCCAGGGCTTTAATGGTTGACCATGTGATAAAAGCTAATTTCGTTCCATAGCTGAATTATCTTGCATATACACTTCTCTAATCGGAAAAGGAATTTGAATTCCTGCTTGCTGATAGCGTTTGTGTAATTTTTTGACGAATAGATGTTTACCAATACGCTGATCGAAGTATTCATTTACGCGCATATAAAGTGTAAAATCTATACTAAAATCATTAAAAGTATGAAATCTAATATATGGTTCAATTTCTTTTAATTCCGCTGCAATTTCTTGCATAACTTCTTTGGCAACTTCTACAGTCACTTTTTCAACTTGTTCTAAATCGCTATCATAACTGACACCCACATCCATTGTTAAAGTAATTTCCTTTGCAGGTAAATGATAGTTCGTGAAAATTGCAGAAGACAACTTAGAATTAGGAACAATGACTATATTATTGGAAATTTCTTTAATTGTTGTATTACGCCAGGAAATATCTATAACATATCCTTCATGACCAGCATCTAATTTTACATAGTCTCCGGTTCTAACTTGCTTAGAAATAATTAAGTAAAAGCCAGAAAATAAATTTGCTAAGGTATCTTGAAGTGCCAAACCAACTGCCAGACCACCAATCCCTAAAGTCGTGATTATCGGTGTAATCTGTACACCCACGGTTTGCAATATGATTAATGTTCCCAAAACTAAAACAGTAATCTTCGCAAGGTTAGAAATTAGTGATGTGGGAACGCCTTCTGCTCTACGAATAAATAAATTAACAAAACCAGCAGTCAATCTTGCTAAAACTAGGGTTACTGAATATAGCAATGCGATCGTCAGAACTTTTTGCAGTACGATCGCAATATCTGGTTTCAGGGGTGCGCTCAAAACTGCCCAAAAAAAACCGGCAATGACAAACCAAATAAATGTCATGCGGTGCAGAGAGTGAAATATAATATTACCCCCGGCAATTCGTTTATTATTAACGAATATTTCTAGCTTTTTGAAGATAACTTTTTCACCAATTATTCCAGCCAGTAAGCCAGCTAGAATAAATGCAGTCGGTGTAATCCATTCCATCATATCAATTTTAAATTTGAAATTTTAGATTTAGGAGAGCAGCATTTGTGCTGTGATTATGGCTAAATTTTAGCTTGTTAGTTGTCGGATTAGCTGCTTGAGATTTTCTGGATTATGGACTTGCCAATTATTTACCACCCAGATTACATTGCTCCTCTACCTGAAGGACATCGCTTTCCGATGTCTAAATTCCGACAACTCTACGAATTGCTATTAGCCGATGGTGTAGCAAATCAAGAACAATTTCACACTCCCGAACGTCCGCCACCAGAATTAATAGAGTTAGTCCATACCCCAAGCTACGTTCAAGCTTATTGCGAAGGAACCCTAGACCCCAAAGCACAGCGACGCATTGGTTTGCCTTGGAGTCCAGCATTAGCAAATCGCACCTGTGTAGCGGTAGGTGGTACGATACTAACTGCGAAACTGGCACTAAGCCAGGGTTTAGCTTGCAATACTGCTGGTGGAACTCATCATGCCTTTCCTAGTTATGGGTCTGGTTTTTGTATTTTCAACGATTTAGCGATCGCCTGTCGCGTTTTACAAAAATTTGGACTCGTCCAAAAAATCCTCATTGTCGATTTGGATGTCCATCAAGGAGACGGCACAGCTTTTATCTTCCAAGACGACGACAGCGTTTTTACTTTCTCCATGCACTGCGAAGTCAATTTCCCCGGTACTAAACAAAACAGCGATTTGGATGTTCCTTTGCCGATAGGAATGGAAGATGACGCTTATTTACAAACCTTGGCGAGTTTTCTATCAGATTTATTGTCTAAAGTCAAGCCAGACTTAGTATTTTATGATGCTGGTGTTGACCCCCATATAGGCGATCGCTTGGGTAAATTAGCCCTTACCGATGCTGGCATTTTTCGCCGGGAAATGCAGGTTTTGAGTACTTGTATGAGTAGCGGTTATCCCGTCGCCTGTGTCATTGGCGGCGGTTATGCTGATGATATGAAATCTTTAGTATGGCGTCATTCCCTGCTGCATCGCGCTGCCAGTGAAGTTTACCATCAGTACAAACTATAGTCATTTAGTGGGCAATACTATCCCAAATCGTCAAGTTTTTAAACGCAGAGAAACGAAAAGGTACGCAGAGTATTTCCAAATATAATTCGTAGCGAATAGGACTAAAATAAACTTTGCGCTACTCTGCGCTTACCTCTGCGCGACGGCAGTCGCTACAACGGGGGGAACCCCCGCAACGCGCTGCCTCCCCTTTGCGTTTAAATTTAAACCCTTTTTTGTCAGCAAAGGCACTACTGGATGAACAACGGCAAACTCAGAATATACGAACTAGCAAAAGAATTGAATTTGGATAGCAAGAAGCTATTAGTAATTTGTGAAAAACTAAAAATTGCAGTTAAAAGCCATACTAGCGCAATCTCAGAATCCGATGCAGAACGCATTCGTGTAGCGATAAATAAACTAACAGCAAAATCCTCGAAAAGTAAAACAAACTCTGAAGATTGGGGCTATATGTTTATAGCTTCAGCAATTGATAGCTTTATCCGTCATCTTGAAGGTGAAAGTGCCCTGAAATCATATCCCGAATTTAGGGATCGGCGCGATCGCGCCAATGAATTAATGTCTGAATGTGTCGGGAAAAAGCCTTCTCTATTTTATGTACGTCGTAAAGGTGCAGGCAAAGAAGCAAGAGAAGAAATTTGGGATTTGACAATAGCAACAGACTCCGATGATTTTCCATTACCCGCAAGACTTGAGAAGCTCAGAAAAACATTAGGATTTAGAGCGGCTGTACCAAAAGATGGACGCGGAGGTTTAAAAATACTTTCGGCTCAGTTATTACAACCCTCACGCGGACACGCCGATAGCTATGCTATACCTTGTCGCTTGCGTTTGCTACCTAATCATCAGCATCATCTCGACATTCCGTCGGCGACATTGAAACGCATTGCAGCCGCACCAGTTTGTGGCGAAAATGTCCCTACAGAAGATCAGCTTAAAGCTTGGAAAGCGTTTTTGCAAATTGAGGAAAAGATTGCGAAAGCGCGTCAATTTTGCGTGCGTTACGTAAGTCATAACTATAACTTCAAAAGACGAATCAGTTTTGAAATTGATGTAGCCTCAGCTACTCTTGACGGCTTTTATCAAAATTCCCTCGAATTAGAAAACTTCTGGGGACGAGCAAGACGCACAAAAAACGAAGATTTAAAGCTTTTTGAAACTGCTCCCGTCGGCAAAAATTGGATTAGCGGTCGTCAATTAGGGACTGTTGAAGAAGTTGACCCCAACCGTTGTATTATCAGCCTCAGATTAGAACGTGACTTAGCTGAATTCATGGCAGCAGAGCGTTATAAGTTGCCAGATACAGGATTTTTGTGTTTTGAAGCAGTTGGTGATATTCAGCAGATTCAGCGTAAGAGAAAAGCTTTAGATGATTTGAATAACGGTTACACCCAAAATCCCTATTTGGGTAACTTTTTATTCGATGCTTCTCAGGCTAGACAAATCAAAACAACTGTTGAACTTCAACCACAAGATTTATTATTATCTTCTGCAAATCCTGGTCAGAAAGCAGCAGTAGAAAAGGTACTTGCCGCTAAGGATCTTGTTCTCATCCAAGGGCCACCGGGTACTGGAAAAACTACCGTAATTGCCGAGATTTGCTATCAAATAGCCCTTCGCGGTGGACGCACTCTAATTGCATCTCAAGCCAATTTAGCAGTAGATAACGCCCTGAGTCGATTAGTTCACAACCCAGTGATTCGCGCTGTACGCAAGGGAAGAGCCGAAAAAGTTGGGGAAGAAGGACAGCCATTTTTAGAAGACCAAGTGATTGGCAGATGGCTAGAAAATACTGCGACTGACTGTGAAAATAATCTGACTCAACGGCTGGAAAATATCAAAATCTTCAGTCAATTACTGGCATCATCACAAAGATTGATAGCTTACTTACAAGCAGAGGAAGAATTTAATCATCAACAAACTAAATTCAAGAAAAATAAGTTAAAGCTAGAGGTAAACTTTCAAAATCAAGAAAAATATTACAACGAAACTGTAGAAAAACATAACGAGGTTGAATCACTAATTGCAAAATTGAAAACCATATTAAATACTGCACCAAATATCAACTGGGAAGCTTCAGAAGTTACAAATTTTTTGCCACTTCTTAAACCCTACACAGAAGGTAACAGTTTAGTAGAAGAATTTTTAGCAAATGTTCGTAAAACTATCAAATATACTGATGAACTTGGCTTTGTGCGTCCGGCGCTTGGTGCTTTTGGTTTAGCGGCTTGGTTGCATGAAACTGTAGCAATAGAAATTTCTGGATTTAAAACTTCTTTGACTGATGCTCAAGAGGCAAGTAAAGCCATCTTAGAAGTTGCAGCATCAGTGGAGGTTGTCAAACAAAATTTCGCTTCATTGAATCAGTTACAACCAGATTATCAGCAATATCTTACCAAACTGCAAAATACACAGCAAACAATCCAGATATGGCAAAATCGCCAACGGGAAATAGATTACATTATCTCAGCAGTTAAGGAATGGAAATCTACAGCACTTTCTCATCTCTATCAAACTTTAAAAGAATGTCATCAATCAGGTTTACCACTCACAGAAAATTTAGTTGACTTACCGCTAGGTTTGTTGATGTTTGCTAATACATTAAAACTACCTATAGTACCAAAAACTTATAAAATTAGCCTACCAGAATGGGAGTTGTTGACAAAAGCGATCGCTTATGAAATAGACGGAGGTTTTACTGATAGACAGGGGAAACAGCATAATTTCAGCTATTTTTTACAACAAAACTTTAGTCAGATTCCAATGGTGCTATCAAAGGGCGAGCGCACCCAATGGCAAGAAACCTATCAACAGTTTAGCAATTATCAGCTACTAAACCCCAAACAGCGCAAATTACTAGTTGAGAATACCCAGGTTTTTTTAATTAGAATACAACAGACTTATGGCGCATCATGGGAATGGAATAATATCGACTCTACTCTCACCCGCCTTACAGAAGAATTGCTAGATACTATCCTTGCAAATGCGCGTCAATGCGTTTTAAAAGTCAAAACTGAAACTGAACAACAACTTCACCATCTGCAACGACAATTAAATGAACTTCAGAAAAATGAAGTTAGCCAACAGCAAATATCTATTACTCAAGCTGAGGTAGAAAAAGCACAGCAGGATGCTAATTTGCAGCTTGGACAAGTGATTAATATCTTGCAAGAACTTAATCAAAAAAATATCCCCGCTCAATTACGTATTCTAGTTGAAAAATATCTTGCAACACAATCAAATATTTGGGAGCATCCCCAAGAATTTGCAAATCAAGTAAATTATTGTAGAACTTCCATTAGTCAGCTTGAAACTTTAATCTCATCATTAGAACCTTTTGCTGTACTGGAGATAATTAAACATTCTCTAAATGAACATTTATCAAAGCTACAAGAAGAAACTGAAACTTCTCTACAGCAACTTCAGAAATTACAAATTAATCTGCGTGAAGTAGAACAAAAAGTACAACCACAGCCATCAGAAAACCTAAGAGAAGAACGAAGCTGGTGGTTGACAAAATGGCAAACAATACCTGATAAATTTAAACCAGAAAATTCCCAAGCCGACTTATTTAGTATAGAGTTTTTACGCAATATCAATACTCAGTTTGAATCTTGGCAGCAACAACTCCAGACAGACGAAACTTATCTCAATAAATATCAGAATTTTGTTCAAGATTGGATAGGAAAATTAAGAGAGCCAACTGAAGGCGATGCCTGCGGCGGGCTACGCCTACGCGACGATTTAAGGCGCATATATTTAGATAATGCAAACGTCGTCGGGATCACCTGCGTTCAAGCTGCAAATAGAGGTTTTTCTGAAGAATTCAAATCATTTGATGTCGTCATCATTGATGAAGTTAGTAAGTGTACTCCACCAGAATTACTAATCCCAGCTTTGAAAGGCAAAAAGTTAGTCATGGTAGGAGATCATCGGCAATTACCACCCATGCTTGATACTAGCACGATAGAAGAAGTTGCTCAAACAATGGGTAATACAAGAGACGAACTACAATTTTTAGAAGAATCCTTATTTAAAAGTCAGTTTGAATCTGCTAATGAAAGCATTAAACAAATGCTAACTACACAATATCGAATGCATCCCTTTATTATGGGTGCAATTAATCAATTTTATGACGGAAAATTAGAATCTGGTATTTTGGAACCGGATACAAAACGCGCACATCATCTAGCAGACGAAATTATCCAAGAATCTCAGCATCTTATCTGGGTAAAAACGCCTATTGAGAATCAGTTTTTAGAGCAAAAAAATGGAACTTCTTACTTTAATACTCCAGAAATTGATGCGATTGAACGTTTGTGTCATCAGTTTGAAAATACTTGGGCTTCTAGAGTTGCTAATGGTGAACCCAAAAAAGAAATTGCCGTAATTACATTTTATGGCGCTCAATTAAGAAAAATTGATGAACGTCTGCAATCTGAACTTTTCCCTTCCCTAGAAATTCGTACTGGTACTGTAGATAGATTTCAAGGTATGGAAAGACCAGTTGTAATTGTAAGTATGGTTCGCAACAATAGTAAAGGAGATGTGGGATTTGCTAAGAAGCCAGAACGAGTAAATGTTGCATTTTCCCGCGCTCAAGAACTACTGATAATTGTGGGTTGTCATAATTTATTTACCCATCAATCAGGTAAAGTCGGAAGTATGTATTCAGAAGTTTCAAATATTGTAAGTCTTCATGATGGTTTCGTTGATGTTTCTCGCCTCTTTAGCTAAATCTGTGGTGTGCTTACGCATAGCCCGTCGCAGGTATTGCGCGAATCGACAAAAAACCTAAATTTCATAAACCGTAACTTGGGCTAAGTATCTTAACGGAATTTGCTCCTAGAGATAGAAATATCGTATTTCTGCGGTCTATAATGTAGTATTTGATAGCTATTCTAAGAAAAGCACTAAGATAAGACAGCGCTGAGTAATTGCCCAAAAGACTTAGCTGCACTGCCTCCTACTATTTTTTAGTTCTGTCGAACTCACGTTTATTTAGAAGGCTTGCCACAAGGTAAATACACTCTACAAATCAACGGTAAATCTGCTGGTAGCTTGAAATTGGAAGAGTCTTCTGAAGCATTCCAAGAGCTTAATTTACAACAGATGTCAATCCCCTAGAGCGTGTCATCTATAAAGAGTGTCTGCCTTCTGCCTCTGTAGCCTCATATTTCATGCAAAAGAAAACTGCTGTACAATCCTCCCCGTACTTGAAGTATGAGGAGGATTCAATTATCCCAAATTAGCAATTTGGATTTAGCTGTAAGCTTGCAGACATGCCTTAGCTTCTATGGATTTTGAGAGATGTTTACGCAACTATCTCAAAGTTTGTCGCTGATAATAATGGTGGGGCTGTGAATTGATTAGACTTATCCGAAAATGGTAAATGTATACGGCAAATGGATTTCAGCGATTATAATGGAATGTGCGATCGTTAGATTAGGTATACGAAAGAATAGGGGTTTGAGCATAAATTACGGCTAAATTATCAGTTTAGGGGCAAAAATATTGCATCTGGGACTTTTGCAAGAGGTCTATTGCAGCAATGGAGGCGGTAGCCCACCAATGAGTATTCCCCGGCAGAGCCAGGGAAAGAGGAAATGCTAACTTGCGGCTAAATTGCCCCAACCGACGTAGGGTAATTTTGCAGCCGTTGCCCGAACTTGGTCAGCATTCGCCACTAACTGACCGCAAGCGTCCCAAGTTCCAGAAATAAATGTGCTTCTTGTACCTTCACCGATCGCAACTGGGGCTGTGTAATCACCAATTTGCACTTGCAAAGTTTCCAGATTCACTGTTACGGCGGCTTGAGGATTGGCAGCGACTAAATCTTGCAGTTGTTTAACAGTCACAGCATCAGCTGTCAGACAAGGTATGCCCATTGCCACACAGTTACCAAAAAAGATTTCGGCGAAGCTTTCACCGATTAAAGCTTGGATTCCCCATTTTGCGATCGCTTGGGGTGCGTGTTCCCGTGATGAACCACAGCCAAAGTTACGGTTGACTATTAAAATATTCGCGCCTTTGTATTGGGGTTGGTCAAAGGCATGTTCACCTTTAAGTGCTGTCCGGTCATCAATAAACGCGCCTTCACCTAACCCATCAAAGGTAACGGCTTTTAAATATCGCGCGGGAATGATGCGATCGGTATCTATATCATTACCCACTAAGGGTATACCGCGCCCTGAAACTGTTTTAACTTCACTCACCATAAGTTTTATAAGAAACGAACCGCTAAGAACGCAAAGGACACAAAGAAAGAAAGAAAAGTTTAAGAGATTTCTCTATGCTAGGAAGTGGAGTTACAGCAACTCGCGCACATCAGAGACTTCGCCTTTAATCGCAGCAGTGGCGACCATTGCCGGACTCATTAACAATGTCCGGCCGGAGGAGGAACCTTGTCTTCCTTTAAAGTTGCGGTTGGAGGAAGAGGCGCTGATTTGTCTTCCTTGCAGCTTATCGGGGTTCATGGCTAGGCACATAGAACATCCCGGTTCTCGCCATTCAAATCCGGCTTCTTGAAAGATTTTATCTAGTCCTTCAGCTTCCGCCTCTTCCTTCACCCGTTCCGAACCGGGGACAACGAAGGCTTTGATTCCCTCGGCAACGTGGCGACCTTTGGCGATTTTCGCCGCTTCTCGCAAATCGCTAATTCTGCCGTTGGTGCAACTACCAATAAAGCAGACATCTATTTTAGTGCCCTTGATAGGTTGACCAGGATATAAATCCATATAGCGGTAAGCTTCTTCGGCAATGAATCGGTCTTCTTCGAGCAGTTCTTCCGGTTGAGGTACTGACTGGTTAACACCGATACCTTGACCGGGAGTAATCCCCCAGGTGACAGTAGGAGAAATTTCCGCAGCGTCGAATACCACCACATCATCGTATTGGGCATCAGCATCGCTCTTGATGGATTCCCACCAAGCTACTGCTTTATCCCAATCTGCATCAATGGGTGCAAAATCTCTACCTTTGAGGTAATCGTAGGTGACGCGATCGGGATTGACATAGCCGCATCTAGCACCGCCTTCGATCGCCATGTTGCAGACAGTCATTCTCTCTTCCATATCCATTTGCTCAAATGTCGTCCCTGCAAATTCGTAACCATAACCCACACCACCTTTCACGCCAAGGGTGCGGATGATATGCAGGATGACATCTTTGGCGTAAACTCCTGGGTTAAGAGTGCCGTTAACTTCGATTTTGCGGACTTTCAGTTTGGAGAGAGCGAGGGTTTGGGAAGCGAGAACATCGCGGACTTGGCTAGTACCGATACCAAATGCGATCGCACCAAATGCCCCATGACTGGATGTGTGACTATCTCCACAAGCGATCGTCATTCCTGGCTGAGTCAGTCCGAGTTCTGGAGCGATGACGTGAACTATACCCTGGCTACCAGAACCGATATTGTAAAAAGTTATGTTATTTTCTTGACAATTATTTTCGAGTGCCTGAATCATTTCCTCTGCCAAGCTATCGGCAAAGGGACGCGCTTGGTTTTCTGTGGGCACAATATGATCGACTGTGGCGACGGTACGCTGTGGAAACAGTACTTTTAGACCCCTCTCGCGTAACATAGCAAAGGCCTGGGGACTGGTGACTTCATGAATTAGGTGAAGCCCGATAAATAGTTGCGTCAGCCCTGAGGGAAGTGTACCAACGGTGTGTAAGTCCCAAACTTTGTCAAACAGGGTACCTTTGCTCATACGTCAATCAATATTTAAGGAGTCCGGTCTTAAATAGTATCAAAAAATAGTCTGGATTTTTGCAGATCGCTTAATATTACTTACAGCTTTGCCCTCTTATTTCTCTGTGTCCTCTGCGCCTCTGTGGTTTTATTCTTCTTTAACGAACCGCAGAGACGCAGAGGGCACAGAGGAAGAGAGGTAAATGCGAAAATTCTCCGAAATATTGAGATGCAAAGATGTAAATAACTTTATCCTTTTCCACAAGGATGTGTTAAGACAATACGAGATAATTGCACTACCAGTTTATGCCCATAGATTTACGGGAATTTTATCAGGCTAGCGATCCCAGCAGAACTCTGTTTGTCAACAATAGCTCTGATGGTAAGTATTATATAGATTTTTCCTCGGTACGAGGTGGTGATATTCTTGGCAAGCTGAAGCAAAAGATTACTTTTTTTAAGCCGAATGAACCCACTTGCACTTTATTTACTGGGCATATTGGTTGTGGGAAATCGACTGAACTATTACGGTTACAGGCTGAACTGGAAAAGTTAGGCTTCCATGTAGTCTATTTTGAGTCCAGTGACGATTTGGAAATGACCGATGTCGATATTGCTGATGTGCTGCTAGCGATCGCTCGTCGTGTGAGTCAAAGTCTGGATAAAATTACTCTGGAGTCACCCAACAAGTTTAATGAGTTGTTGCAAGGTGCTTGGAAGGTCTTAAACTCCGAGGTGACGGCGGGAAAAGTTAAGCTTCCGGTGGTTGGTGATGTCGGTTTATCCGCAGATAAAGATAAGTTTTCTCTATCTGTGGGCATTGGAGAAATCACCGCGAAGATGAAAAATGACCCAATGCTGCGCGAAAAACTCAATCAGTATTTAGCACCGCAAAAAACTAAGCTGCTGGAAGCGATTAATCAAGAATTATTGGAACCTGCGATCGCTAAACTCAAACAGCAAGGTAAAAATGGTCTGGTGGTAATTGTCGATAATCTTGACCGCATAGATAATCGTGCCAAACCTTGGGGTCGTCCGCAGCAAGAATATTTATTTGTCGATCAAGGTGAGTTTTTGACGAAGCTGAATTGTCATCTCATCTACACCATGCCTTTGTCTTTGAAGTTTTCCAATGATTACGGAATGCTGACTCAGCGTTTCCCAGAAGACCCCAAGGTGTTACCAATGGTTCCTATACAATGGCCTGATGGCAGGGTTCATACACAGGGAATGTCACTCATGCAGCAGATGGTACTAGCTAGAGCTTTTCCTGACTTGACACCAGAGGAGCGTTTAAGTAAAGTTACCGAGATTTTTGATAGTGCTGCTAGCCTAGAGCGTTTATGTCAAATGAGCGGTGGTCATGTGCGGGACGTGCTGAGGCTGCTGAATACCTGGATTATGGAAGAGATGAGTCTTCCTCTAACTAGTGAAACCTTAGAGCAAGTTATTCGTTCTCGGCGGAATGAAATCATGTTACCGATTTCTGAGGATGAGTGGCAATTGTTACGTCATGTCAAGGAAAAGAAAAAGGTGAGTGATGACCACGGATATCAAAAACTGATTCGCAGTCGGTTTGTGTTTGAATATCGGGATGGTGGCGAGTCTTGGTTTGATGTTAATCCGGTTTTGGCAGAAGCAAGAGAACTACAGTAGTCAACTTAAGCCAGGGCGAATCGAATTCGCAGCTATACAAACAAAGTCCACCTCCGTGGACTAGGGAAAATTTAGTGTTGATAACCCACGAAGGTGGGTAAAGCCTCGTGTAGACGCGGTTTCTAACCGCCCTTTTAACTTATGACAGACTCGCAATCATCACAAGATGCTCGTGTAAACAGCGATGTCTACGACGGGCTACACCTACGCACTCTGAAACAATTAGCTTGGGCGATCGAATCCTCTGTGGGACAGTTTAAGCTGATATTGGCCCGGTGTAATTATGGTAGCTTGCGCGATCGCTTAATCTCCAGACTGCGAGAAATCTGTCAAGTCGAAATTCGTATCTTGACGGTGCAGCAATCGAACAGGACTCTTTATACTGCGATTCAGGAAGAATTTGGCGCAGAAGTACCAGCCTGTGTGATGGTTGTGGGTTTAGAATCTGTGCAGAATTTGCCTGTGATGTTAACTTCTGCAAATCAAGTGCGGGAGGAGTTTCGCAAGAATTTTGCTTTTCCCTTAGTGTTTTGGATTGACGATGAAATCTACAAGCATCTAATACAGCTTGCACCAGATTTGGAAAGTTGGGCAACTACGAGAAATTTTGATATATCAACCCAACAATTAGTAGATTTTATCATCGAAACGGCTAATCAATGGTTTAGTAATAATCTAAAATTTAGCTTCGATGTATATCTGAAGCTGGAAAATGAGTTAGAAGTAGCGCAAAGAGATTTAATTAAAAAGCCAGATATTTATAATTTAGATATTCAAGCTAACTTAGAATCTTTATTAGGTTTTGTTAAGCAGATAAATAATCAAAAAGATTCGGCGTTAGAGCATTATCACAAAGCTTATAAGCTCTGGCAGCAAAGTCATAATTTAGAAAGACAGGCAAAAATCCTTGGTGAGATTAGCTTTTGCTATTATCTCAAAGCTTTGAAGCATCAAGATATCAATTCTCAAGATTGGCAGATAACTTGGCATTATGTTCAAGAGTATATAAATTTTATTAGCAAGTTTCAAAGTCCAGATTTAATTGCTAACGCAGTAGTGAAATTCGGTGATGTCTTGCGAGACTTGAAAAAGTGGGAAATATTGCATAGTCTTTCAGAACAAGCTTTAGTAATCCATCAAAATAACAAACAGCCAAGGGAATTAGCCAAAGATTACGGTTTTTTAGCCGAGGTGGCTTTGGCTCAAAAAAACTGGATGAAAGCAAATCAGTTAGTTAAGCAAGCATTAGAAGTTTTTGCTGCAATTCCAAATCTGGAATCAGCTAATATATCAGGGATTTTATCTGATATTCCCGAAAGGGTTTTAAAATCAAAAGACTTAAGCTTATATCAATTTATTTTAGGTCGTTCTCAATACCATTTAGGTCAAATTCAAGAGGCAACTCTCAGCTTAGAAACTGCTAAAAATTTGGGTAATCCCCTAGAAGATGTCAGGCTTTACTTGGATATTCTCAGGTTTTTGCAGCAGCTTTATTTTGAGCAAAAAAAATATCTCAAAGCATACAAAATTAAACAGCAACGGCGTTCCATTGAACAGCAATTTGGCTTGCGGGCTTTTATTGGTGCGGGTAAGTTAGAAGCTACAAAACAGGCATTTGTAGAGACATTGCGCTCAAATTCTCCTCAAGGAAATATTGCCCCAGAAATTGCTGCATCTGGTCGCCTGTTGGATATAGAACGTTTAATCGAACGCATGGGTCGCCCTGATTATAAACTGATAGTAATTCATGGGCAATCGGGTGTCGGCAAAAGTTCCCTGGTGAATGCGGGACTGATGCCGGCTTTAAAAAATAAAGCCATAGGTACTCAAGATTATTTGCCGGTGGTAATGCGCGTTTACACCAATTGGATAGAAGAGTTAGGGAATCTTTTGGGAGCGAGTGGGGAGTGGGGAGAGTTAGAACCTCAACGTTCAGCTTCAGAACTCGGAACTTCGACTTTTGAAGCTCAACGTTCAACTTCAGAACTCGGAACTTCGACTTTTGAAGCTCAACGTTCGACCTCAGAACTCGAAACTTCGATCTTTGAAGCTCAACATTCGACCTCAGAATTCGGAACTTCGACCACTGAACTCAAAACTTCGACCTCGGAACTCGGAACTTCGACCCCTGAACTCGAAACTTCAGCCTCAGAACCTCAACATTCGACCTCAGAACTCGAAACTTCGACCTCCAATACTCAAAATCTCCACTCCTCACTCCTAATTCCTAACTCCTCACTCCTAACTCCTAACTTCCTAATCACCCAACTTCGCAAAAACGAACAGCATAACCTCCGCACGGTGTTAATTTTCGATCAATTTGAAGAATTTTTCTTTGTTTACACTGAACCTGCACAACGGAAGCAATTCTTTGAGTTTCTGGGAGACTGTTTGAATGTTCTATCGGTGAAAGTTATCTTATCGCTGCGGGTGGATTACATCCATTACTTGCTGGAGTGCAATGATTTGTCGAGTCTCAAGATTATTGGCAATGACATTCTCAGTAATAATGTGCTTTACAAGTTGGGGAACTTCTCACCTGCTGATGCGAAGTCAATTATTCAGCGTTTAACTGAAAATACTAGTTTTCATTTAGAACCTGCTTTAGTCGAACAACTCGTACAAGATTTAGCTGGAGAATTGGGTGAAGTTCGTCCCATTGAGTTGCAGGTTGTGGGGGCGCAACTGCAAACGGAGAATATTACAACTCTGGCAGAATATCGGCAGCGTGGTACTAAGGACGAATTGGTTAAGCGTTATTTGCATGAAGTTGTTAATGATTGCGGTAAAGAAAATCAGCAAGCAGCAGACATATTACTCTATTTGCTGACGGATGAAAAAGGAACTCGCCCTCTGAAGACTCGCGCTGAGTTGGAACGCGATTTGCTGCCGTATTTCTCGGAGATCCCCCCAACCCCCCTTAAAAAGGGGGGCTTAATTTCTTCAACCCCCTTTTTAAGGGGGTCGCCGCAGGCGGGGGGATCGGAAACTAGGGCGAAACAAGCTTCTGAAATTAGTAAATTAGATTTAATTTTAGAAATTTTTGTCCAATCCGGCTTAGTGGTTTTGCTACCAGAAAACCCCGCCGACCGTTATCAACTGGTACATGACTACATCGCCGCCTTTATCCGCCAGCAACAGGAACCAAAGTTAAAGCAGGTAATAGCGCAACTGGAAAAGGAACGAGAACAAAGAAAACTGAGTGAGGCGAAACTAAATAACGTTCTCAAACGCGCCCTTTTTGGTTCTGTCGCCGCAGGTTTAGGATTTGCTGTTTTAGCAGCAGCAACATTCCAGTGGGCAGTAGAGGCAAATGTTAGTCAAATTAACGCCATCAATAATTCTTCGGAAGCCTTTGCTGTCTCTGGACAATATCCAGATGCTTTAATAGCAGCCTTAAAGGCAGGTAGCAAACTCAAGCATACACTTTGGGCGCAGCACAGAAGCGATACTTTAATGCAAGCTGTAGGAACTTTACAGCAAGCAGTTTATTTAAAGCCAAATGAGAAGAAAGAAAATCGAGCGATCGAGGTTAATACTTTAGAAGGGCATAGCAGTAGGGTCAATAGCATCGGATTCAGCCCCGATGGCAAGACACTGGCTTCTGGTAGTGATGACAAGACGATCAAACTCTGGGATGTCAGCACAGGCAAAGCGATCAAAACCTTGACTGGGCATAGCAGTTCGGTCTTAAGCGTAGCCTTCAGCCCCGATGGCAAGACACTGGCTTCTGGTAGTGATGACAAGACGATCAAAC
>NZ_CAWUDN010000112.1:0-25655 GCF_963920915.1 Nostoc sp. PCC 9305 | reverse complement strand
TGTCATCATCGGTGAACCAAATTTGCAGGAGTAATGAGTAATGAGTAATGAGTAAATATCCCAGGACTTACGCAAAATACCTCTCAAACTCTTATTCCTCCGTGTTCTCTGTGCCTCTGTGGTTCGATTTTCCGTTACCTGTGCGTAAGTCCTATATCCATTACTTATTACTCATTACTTAAAGAACGCGAAAAATAACTTTTCCCACTGCAAATTTTACTCCAGCCTTGGATTGGAAAGGATTGTGCATGAATTTTTAACCCCTGAAAAGTTACAAAATCAACACCCTAGGCAGAGCCTCCAGTAGCTTGACAAGAGGCAGAGCCTCTTTTGAATACATTCCCAGCCTGGAGGCTGGAAACAAGGCGACACAAGCCTTTGGGCTTTTATTAATGCCATTCCATCATAAGCCTATCAAAGTTTCAGACAGTTCTTGCATAAGTCCAAGACCTTGTAGACTCAACGCTAATTTTTACAATACAACCAAAAATGTTAACCAGAAAGCAATTTTTAACGATGAGTGCAGGTTTAGGATTAGGAATTCTGCTTCCCGAAGTACTTAAAGCCAAGAGAACCTATGCAGCTTCGCCTCGACTCTCAAAATTTACCGAGTCTCTGCCCATTTTCTACCCGATTTCACCACCTAGTACCTTAGATATTGCACCAGGTAAACACTCGTTCCACAGCAGCTTAGGGTCTTTTACCACCTGGGGTTACGGCGGATTGTCTTATCTTGGCCCCACTTTTGAGGTAACAAGGGGAACGCCAGTTAAGATTCGGGCATTCAACAAACTCGGTACTCATCCATTAGCTGGATCAGTTGATACAAGCTTACATGGTGTCAATGCGTCTGACATCACTAACCCACGAACAGTCATACACTTACACGGCAGCAATACCGAACCTAACAGCGACGGTTATCCAGAAGATACGTACCTGCCCGGACAGAGTAATGTGTATAACTACAACAACAATCAAGAAGCCGGGACACTCTGGTATCATGACCATTCCCTTGGCATGACTGCCTTGAACCTCCAAGCCGGTCTGGCTGGGATGTATCTGATTCGGGATGAGGACGATCCTATCGGTGGCAATGGCCCTCTTGGTATCCCTGCTGGAGCGCCCTATGAAGTGCCATTGATACTACAAGATCATTCGTTCAAATCCGATGGTTCGATGTCTTTTCCAGCTAAATGGGATCATGAGTTTTACGGTGATGTTGCTGTCGTCAACGGTAAAGCTTGGCCAAACCTCAATGTTGACCGAACTTTGTACCGCTTTCGCATCGTCAACGCTTCAAACTCCCGATTCTTCAGACTTAAGCTGTCGTCAAATCAGCAACTAATTCAAATTGGCTGTGATGGGGGATTCTTGAACGCTCCAGTATATTTGTCTAAGTTACTGCTGGGGCCAGGTGAACGAGCTGATGTGCTAATCGATTTTTCTACAAGCCTGCCAGGAGATAAGATTGTATTGCAAAATGACGCTGCTGCACCGTATCCCAAGGGTTTGGCTACGGTCATTGACCAGGGTTACTTTAGAATGCCAGAAATCATGCAGTTTACGGTGAATCGTGGTGCTGCTGTTCTTAAAGCGATTCCCATACGGCTGCGAGTAAACAATCCATTGATAACAAAGATTGCTACCAAACCAGTAAGACAGCGCAATCTGGTTCTAACAGATATTTTGAACTCTAACTTTCAGGTGTTAGCGATGATGCTCAACGCGGTTTACTGGCATGAAGCAGCCAACCACCCAGAATTGAGGGAGCAACCACAAGTAGACACAGTAGAGCAGTGGAACTTCATCAATCTACAGCCATTCGCCCACACAATGCACCTGCATCTAGTGCCATTTCAAATCCTCAACCGCCAATCAATTAATGATACTGCCTACTCCGCAGCATACAGGGCTACTGGGCCGCGTAAAGTACTTATGCACCATGCACCTGGTGGAGATAGAGTGCCATTCGGTTATCCACCACTCGACCCTACTCCCTATTTAAAAGGTTTAGCAAAACCACCAGCAGCGAACGAAGCTGGTTGGAAGGATACTGTGATAGTTAATCCGTTTGAGGTTGTTCGTGTCATAGTGCCCTTCGGTGCTAAAGCCACAGCGAATTTACCTTTTGGCAATTCATTTACTGGACGCTTCGTGTGGCACTGCCACATGCTTAATCACGAGGATAACGACATGATGCTACCCTTTGACGTGCTGCCGTAGCTCCTACCAATAGCTATTTGTTACACAAATAAGTAGTCATAAAAAATCATTGTTAATAGTGGTTTTAAATAAAAGGGAAAATGGAATGAATTTTGATAAAAAGCTCGCAGTTACCATCACTAGTACAGCCTGCCTTTTAACAACTATGATGGCTCCTGTTTCAGCCGCAATTTTTAATTTTTCCTACTCTGGTACGAGTGTACTTGACCCAAATGATATTGTTACAGTTGCAGGAAAATTAACAACTAACCCCTACGATTCAGCCACAAATAGTTATGAAATTGTAGATATTACTGGCACAAGAAATGGCAACCCAATAGAGTCTTTATTATCTCCAGGATCATTCCTTGACAATGACAATCTCTTATTAGCTGAAACTCCGACTTTGGATGAATTCGGATTTGCTTACACCGTAGGAGGAGCGACATATAATGTGTTTTACACTTATGACTATTTAGAAATAGGGGAGCAAGGTTATTACACAGGTTATCCCCTCACTTCTTTTTCTATAACACCTGTCCCTGAGTCTTCGTTAATGTTAGGTATATTAAGTATAACTGTTTTAATGGCTATCAAAAAAAATAAACGGTAGGTTTGCTCATTTGAAAAACTCGATAATCCCAACTCGGAGGTTGCTAATTATGGTCAAATGATAGAGACAATTCATCAGCAACAGCATCACCTAATTCACTAAAATGAACCAGATCGTAAATAAACTTTGGAGGCTACTTCATATAGTTGTATCTAGAAGTTTAAAATATCTAACGATTCTTCTATTTCTAAATCTAATATTATTTCTCGTGTATCTTTGAGTGCTTCTAGTTTACCTTCTTTACGATAGATGTCTGCTGCTTTTTGAAAATCTTCAATTGCTCCCTGTTTATCTGCAATTTCTAAACGAATATTACCACGGTTATAATAAGCATCAGCATAATTAAAATTAATCTCGATTGCCTGAGTATAATCTTCAATTGCGCCTTCAAAGTCTCCTAAATCTGAACGAGCATTCCCACGGTTGTAGTAAGCATCAGCATAACTAGGATTAATCTGGATTGCCTGAGTATAATCTTCAATTGCACCCTCAAAATCTCCTAAATCTGAACGAGCATTCCCACGTTTTTTATAAGCTATGGCATCTTGAGGATTAATCTTGATTGCTTGAGGAAATCCTGGCTGAGAGCCTAATAAATAACGAGTAATTCCACGGTTTTTATAAGCATCAGCATAATGAGGATTAATTCTAATAGCCTGGGTATAATCCTCAATTGCTCCTTGGTTATCTCCAATATGAGAACGAGCTTCAGCCCGATTCTTATAGGTTACGGCAACATTAGGATTAATTCTAATAGCTTGAGTATAATCATTAATGGCTTCCTCTAATCGCCCCAATTGATAGAAAGTTAAACCTCGTTTATTGTAAGATTTAGCATCATGAAGGTTTATCTGAATTGCCTGTGAATAATCTGCGATCGCAGCTTCATAATCTCCTATTTGATAGTGAGCTAAACCTCGTTTATAATATAAGTCAACATCACCATGATTAGCTTCTAAAGCTTGATTATACTTGGTAATTGCATTCAAATATTCTCCTTTTTCAAAATATTCATCACCCAATTTTATGTAAAGTCTATTTAAATCTTCATCACGATATTCAGGTTGAAAAGAAGATTTGATTACCTGATGAATAGTTGGTTTAGATGAAATTTCTTGTTTTGGGAGATATTTATAAATAGGTGGTTGTTGCCGAGAAGAATTATTTATAGAAGATTGTAACTGTTCTAGATAGCACCATAAACCACCACCATATAGTAATTGTTCTATTCCAAAAGAAATTTTACCAGTCTTCAACTTAATCATCCGGGTTGGGAGAAAACCAGCCAAAAAAAGATGATACTCAGATTGTGCTTCACTCACATCTTCTTGAATTAAAATGCAAACTACAACTGCATTTTTTTCAACCTCTTCAGAACTAATTGACCATCTAACTCTGTCAATGCGACCATGACGAGATTTAACCTCAATACCAATAGATGGGTCAGAAGTCAAGGTAAAATCTATATTACCATCGCCGCCAAATCGCTTTTCATAATCGACTTCGGTAATAAAATCAGCTAAACGTTCCTTGACAACTTCCTCTCCTAACTTCCCTTTGAGATAGCTAAGAAAAACATCACGCACTGGTAAAACACGCTTATATTTCTCAGCCATCTGCCAGCAAAATTCCCGTAGTGCCTTTAATCTCTCTCCAGAAATTATAGTTAATTCACTATATTGACCTTCTGTTTCACAATGAAGCAGACAACCAGATGCTAACCTTTTAATAAAATCAGACTGTAGCGATCGCAGTAGTGTAATCCAGTCCATTTATATTTCTGCGAATCTTTTGATGAGATTATTCTATTAAAATATCCATTCGGCGTAAACCTTTTAATTAGCTTGGGTGATATTCCCAAAAATTGGTTACTATTTTGCAATGATTCTTAATTTAACTTAATATATTAAAATTGGCAGAGGGTGAGATAGGGGTTAAAGCAAGTATATAAAGACATAGCACCCTCTCTCAAACATCGCTGCTTTTTAGAGTCGAGTATAAGTGGTGAATTATTGATAGATTTGCCGGAGTTCTTCTAGATTATTCACAGTTTTGATACTGGTGAGAATAGCACTTAATATCTCTACGTTCTGTATTTGGACAATCTCTGGTAACATTGTTAACCCTTCACTGCCAAATTTTAGTTCCAAACCCATTTCAATACCTTCAAGGAGTCCTTCTCTTTTTCCTTCTTTTTTTCCTTCCCGTTTTCCTTGTTCAATACCCCTTCTTTCTACGCTGGTAATATACGGCATTTTCTTTTCCTCCTCATATAGAGTTACTTCTTGCCAAAAACTGTTCTCTAATTCTTCAGGTAATCTCATTACCCAATCGATGAATCGAAACAGGTTAATGATATCTTCGCGCTGATAACCTTTTTCGTAGAGTCGTTTCGTTAAATCAAGCTTCCAGCGTTTGCGGCTTTGGTCATCTTGGCGTGTTTCCTTTGCCTTCAAATGAGCCATCACTACTGTAGCAAATGGGTTAGAACTTGCTTCTAATTCCGTCCATTGTTGGCTATATTCAAGTAATTTTACAATGGGAAACTTGAATTTGACTTCGCAACCCCATAGTTCATCGCTAAATTGATTTGGTTTCCATGTGGGGCGATCGTCACCTAAGACGGCTAGACTAGCTATAGACCGATTGTAACGGTCAAACAGTCGGTAGTGATAGACGTACATCCTCTGGACAAAGTTGGTTTCTTCAGAACTTTGGACTTCCAGATGGACTAATACCCACCTTTCTTCGCCATTACGTCGCCAGACTTGAACGAGTTTATCAACGAATCTTTGCCCTAATTCAGCATCTCGAACGACTTGCTGTAACTCTTTGTCCAGAAAAGTATAGCCTCGCTTCCAGTCTATTCCCTCAGCAGCTACAGGAAAGAAAAATTCAATGCACTCTTGAAAGTAGGTTTCTATAGCTTCTTTCCAAGGGCTGTCATATTCATCGTTAGACATTGGCGGGATTTACATTAGTTTTGAAGATGCGGCCATGTCTGATTATGCCAGAGTTTTGAAGAGTTGGGAGAGTGCGATCGCTTTGCGTCATCATCTGACAATCGTCTCACAAGATAGCGATTTTGAGCGCATAGGACAAGTGAGAGAGTTATCTTGCGAATCTTGGCTGTAAGTTGAATTTTATAACGGGAGTGCGATCACGTTAAACATTTTGCGATCTATAGATACCCAACTATAACTGCAACTGGCTTTAATAAAAATAGAAAAAACAACAGTGTCCCAGTTAGCGGTAGTGACTTGAAATACATAAATAGAAGATGATAATTTTTGGAATATAGAAAACTTTCTACAAAATATAATCTTAGTATTGAGATATACAAATGTCAAATAATCAAAATAAGGGCGATGCCATTGACATAATTGATCAGGCTCTAATGGAAGCAGAAAATTCTTTAGATGATACCATAAAGAATTTAACACAGTTTCAGAAATTGCTAGATCAGCCTTATTTAAAAAAATGGCGAGACAGAATTCAAGAAATTACTAACACTAAATCTAATTTAGGTAAACTTCGCCAAGAGTTGAAAAAACAAAGAGATAAAGATGATGACAATGCAATTAAAAAACATTTACAAGCAGAGATACAATTAAGGGATAAAGCTAAGAAATTAAAATGATTTATCTTTAATAGTATCTATTAACAAGTTAATATAAAGTTTAAGTTCTTTGCGTGATTTTGGGGAAAGATCACGCATATCTATGCTCTCTAAAATAGACCTTAGCGCTTTCTCATAATCTTCTACATATAAATCATCTATAATTGGATAAAATGTATTTTTTAAAGCCTTTTCAAGAGCATTAGGTCTACAATTATTAAGGCAGTGAGCAACCAATTTCAAATAGATTTCAAGATGTTCGGAAAATAAACTGAACTCTTCTTGAGTATACTTATCTCTACCATTCCTTTTGATTTTTAAGGTGGAGTAACTGCCTAAAACTTTTTCACTTACTTCATTTGATATATTTTTACTATTCTTCAATAGCCATATCCCTGCTTTTTGGCTATTCTGACAACGTTCTTGTAAAAATTTAAGTTTTTCATCCAATGACTTCTGTGTATTTGATAGTTTTTGTTGAATATTTTCGACAATTGCTGAATCTGGAAAAATCTCGGCTATGCTTTTTGCTATTAAGTTTGGTGGAATCATTAATTTATTTAAGATATTTAATTCTCCTCTTGAAACAGGCTGCTTTAAACTATTCTCAGATACTTCTTGCTGACTCCTATATGACATCACTGCAACAGTTAAAGAAACGATTGCAATTGGGAAACCTATGATTGTAGTTATGTCAGATAAAAAACTAACTAAGGACGTAGTGGTGTCAGAAAAATTAAATTCTGTAGTACTTGTTGTGGTAGAGTTTGGCAATATCATCATATCTATCCTGATAAATAACACTCTTAAAACTGCTTACTTTGAGCTAGCTAAGAAATTAAAAAAATATTGATGATAGGTGAAACAAGCTTTGTGCAATACTCTGTATAAGGTGCATTATCACCCTATGTGGTTTTTATTATTGTTGTTAAAGTTTGATTTGCGCTGATTTTTATTAACTTCTATTCATTAATCCTCAGTAGCATTTCCTTTTCCTCAATCATTGCTTTACGAATGCGCTCAATCATATAACTAGCAGTATTTTTATTAACCCCAATTTCCTTGGCAAGCTGACGCACACTAATACTCCCTGGAGAATTTAGCACAAGGTGAATCGCTACAAACCACTTTTGTAATTCTACATGAGTCTTGTGAAAAAGTGTACCTACTGTAACACTGTATGAAGTAAAGCATTCATTGCAGTGATATCTACGCTCATTCTTGTATCCGGTGGCGTTGATTGATTCGCAATATGGACACTTTGGCTTTCCACCCCAGCGAATTTGCTCAAGTAGGGCAAGGCATTCTTCGTGATTTCGTGACATGGTTATTCTCAGAACTCTGAGAATAACCATGTCAAAAATTACTCTTTAATTTTCTAGCAATATGTATCAACCGTTAAGGAAAAGCAAGGTAATATTGCGATCGCAATTTTTATTTTTTCGTATAAAATACCCTGCTCCTTACTTGCGGGTTAAGCTAGGATTCTAAGAACAACTAGTAAGGGCTGCACCACATTGCTCTTCCCTTGTCAACCAACCCTTAACACCTTGATATTCTACCTGCGCCCAATCTCCCTGACAGCCTAACAATTTGACAGCCGTATTAGCAGGAATTCTTCTCAGTTTTTGGCTTTTTTGACTACTACTAGCATAGAAATCTACGCCGTTAGTACCGTAGCCTCGCGTTGTTAAGCCTAACTTTGGCACGAATACCCATCCAGTTCCTTGAAAACCATTGCTAGCATTAGTAATCTGCACCCAATTTCCAGCAGCACCAATAACCTGAACTGTTTCCTTAATGGGTATTTGTCCTATAATGACGTTATTTGTACTTGCACCACTCCGCACATTTAACCCTTGCGAATCTGTATCGGTGACGTAGGCAAAAATATCGCACTTTTGAGAATTACTTGATTTCGCTAAACTTATTTCACTAGCTATACCAATATTGAGTATCACACTAATACAACTGAATGCCAATCCGATCGCTAACTTTGATGCTGGATTTTTCACTTTTTTTGTCATAATTTATTCAAGTTTCTGGCATCAGTACTCAAGGTGGAGTCTTATTGATATCTCCGAATCTACATAAACTTCAATACGCGATAAATCGCGTCTCTACATTAGGGTTTTGTTGCTCTATCTAAACTGTATTGATCTATAGTAGACCTCTTGCAAAAGTGCCTTTTGCAAGAGGTCGGGAAAGGGGGAAAGGTTAAAGGGGAATGTTAATTCTATCCCTTTTCCCTTTAACCCTTACCCTTTACCCGACTTATGCAAGAAGTCTAGTTACTTCATATCATAGCCAAACAAATTCGGGTCTACTTCTCCTAACTGCAACTCTGCCAAACCATACTCCGCCCATCGTCTCTCAACCATCGCCGCCACATCTGGGTCTGATTCCAAAGGCGAACCCCATTCATGGTTTGTTTCCGGCGGAATCTTTGTAGTCGCATCAATTCCCATCCGTCCACCTAAGCCAATCTTTTCACTAGCAAAATCCAAGGTATCAAAAGGTGTATTCGGCAAAATAAAGACATCCCGCACTGGGTCAACTTTGGAACTAATCGCCCAGACAACTTGACGCGGATCGCGAATATTTATGTCTTTATCCACCACAATTACAAATTTGGTGTAGGTAAATTGTGGTAAAGCACTCCAAAACGCTAAAGCCGCCCGTCGCGCTTGTCCTGGATATGCTTTATCAATGGAAATAATCGCCGCTTTGTAACTCAAAGCTTCCATTGGCAGGAAGAAATCGACAATTTCTGATACTTGTTGCCGCAGTATGGGCGTATAAATACGATTTAGCGCGATCGCCATCATCGCTTCTTCTTTGGGTGGACGACCGCTAAATGTTGTTAAGTAAATCGGATTTTTCCGGTGCGTCATACACTCAAAGCGTACCAACGGCGAATCTTCCACGCCGCCATAATAACCCATGTGGTCGCCAAAAGGCCCATCTGGTAAAACTTCCCCTGGTGTAATCGTTCCTTCTAAGACAAATTCGGAATCTGCGGGAACTTCCAAATCTACAGTTTTGCATTTTGCTAACTGCACGCCAGAACCGCCGTAAAGTCCGGCAAACAGCCATTCTGATAAATCTACAGGGATGGGTGTAGCTGCTGCCATGATAATTAGAGGATCTACACCAAGTGCGATCGCAACTTCTAATTTTTTCCCACGTTCGGCCGCTTTTCGCAAATGCCTCGCCCCACCCCGCACCGATAACCAGTGAACCGTCATCGTATTTTTAGATTGCAGTTGCAAGCGATACACACCTACATTTGGAGTACCAGTCTCACAATCCTTGGTAATTACTAATCCCAGCGTGATAATCTTGCCAGCATCACCAATATAAGGACGTATCAAAGGCAACTTATTTAAATCTAAATCATTACCTTGAAGCACAACTTGCTGACAAGCGGGGAAAAAGTCTCGTCCTGGTTTCGCCTTCACCACATCAAACAGCACTTTGCCAAAATCTATTGCCTGGGAAATCTTCTTCGGCGGTTTTGGCTGTTGCAGCATACTCAATTTTTTCCCCAGAGTTTCCAACTCCTCTGGATGCTGCATATTCATCGCCCAGCAAATCCTTTCCACAGTTCCCATCAAATTCACCGCCACCGGAAAGGAAGCGCCTTTGACGTTTTCAAACAACAACCCTGGGCCACCTTTTTGCAGCATCCGGTTGGAAATCTCAGCAATTTCCAAGTCTGGGTCAACTAAAGCTGAAATTCGCCGTAATTGTCCTTTTTCTTCCAAAATTTTAATGAATCCCCGCAAGTCTCTTGCCATTGTTCTAATAAAGCTGATTATTTAAGAAGTGTGAAGCGCTTTCTTATATTATGGGGCATTGGGGATTGGGCATTGGGAAGAGGCAAAGAAGAAATTTGTTCAATCATTCTCCCTTGTCTTCCCTGCCTCACCATTCGGGAAATTGTTGGTTTTAATTCAATACAGTAGACCTCTTGCATAAATCAAAAATAAGAAAGAACCCCACCCCGCCAAAGCTACGCTTTGTCTCCCCTCCCCGCAAGCGGGGAGGGGTTGGGGGTGGGGTGTTAGGGACTTTTGCAAGAGGTCTAGTCCACAAAATCCTAATGTAGAGACGCGATAAATCGCGTCTTGGTTTATCGCGTTTTGAAAAACCAATTATCTAGGTTGAATAATTCTTAACCCAAGCCTATTGGGTTTTAATTGGAAATTAACCTATTTAGTAACTTTTCTTAACTGTGTTTTCCGAAGCATTTAGTTATTGTATTTAGGGATACGCAATTATTTTGTACAAATAAGCGCTAACCAATCAAACATGGCCGGAATATACTATACCTTCCTGGCAGGCGGACTTGTTATATAGTCCCTGCTAGGTTTATTTGTTACAAGCTTTAAATTTATTTCTAAATTTTCGTGAGTTTGCGTTAGCGTAGATCAACTCAATCATTTTTCCAACATCATTGAACGAAGAATCCTACACTTAAAAAGTGTGAAATATTCAAGTAATAATGTTAACTTTGCCAGTGTCAATATCGTAACAAGCGCCAACAATTTTTAGTTTACCTTCACCGATCAATTTAGCTAAAATAGTTGAGCTTTCTTGCAATTTTTCAGTCTGATACTGAATGTTGGCTATAACTGCATCTTGCATATGATCGCCAGTTCTGAACTTTATCCTTTCTACAGATGGTTTGATACCCTCAATAATCAAACCAATTCTGCCAGGAAGTGGTTCGTTTTTGATTGCTTCTGCTACTGCACCACATCTTCTATGACCCAAAACCATAATCAACTGCGAACCCAATACTGCTGTAGAATATTCCAGACTACCTATAACCGTGTCACTGACAACATTACCAGCAACTCGCACAACAAATAAATCTCCAAGTCCTCGATCGAAGACAATTTCCGCAGGTACTCTAGAATCTGCACAGCCTAAAATGGCAGCAAAGGGATACTGAGCTTTCGCAACTAATCGTAAGCGTTCTAGTGATTGATCGGGATATTGACGTTTTTGATGGATAAATCTTTGATTACCATCAAGCAATCGTTTGATGGCTTCATTCGGACTGATTGAATTAGGGTTAATTGGGTGAATATCAGCAACAGCAGTTTGCTCTGTATTCCAAAAGCTATCACCAAAAGTAGTAGCTGCAATACCTACGACACCGGCGAATTTCAAGAAATTACGTCGCCCGACAAATCCATTAATTCGACTCATCAATCTACCTGACAACAATAAAGCTGTTCTCAAGAAGATATCAGACTTAACTAAAATGCAAGAGTACTTAATTACACGGTTTAAGAGTCATTTAATATTCGCGTGATTTAGAGTGGTTATAATCCAGTTTCCCTTGGCGATGAAAGCAGATTAATAAGCGATACAAGATAGTCGTTGAAGCCGCTTTATCACTCCTTGTCTAAATTCTAATAATCAATAAGATCGTAATTTTTTAAGTCTTTCTGTGGATAAATTTTAGATAGGTAGAATTCATAATCCATGAGTTAAAATGGGCTTATGCCTCGTTGTGGCAACAGAAGCACAACAGTCTTTATAGTTGGTTTTAAGACTTAGATTGTGTATTTAACTCACTTCAAATATTCTGTAAATATAGGAATATTATCTTTTAATCTATTAGTCAGTATTGAGACGATACATCTAGCTATTTTAGAGGATGTTTGAAAAGTATTGGGCGAATAGGATTCGGTAATACACAAACTCTCTTCCACTTCCGTAGACTAATACAAAAAAGGGTTTTGCCTGTGTAGCCGATATTTCCAATTGCCAGTTAATAATAAATTAGACTTTTCAAACAACCTCTAAAAGCGTAAGCGTAGCTCGTTTAGTGTTTGCTTCTTGATTCACTCAGGCACAAAGCTCTGTTCTGACGTTCATTTTCAAAAGTTTGTGGTTGACTGAAATTGGTTCTCTGGCTAATAATGTGTTTTTTCTAGTCAAATTTAAAGTACTTCTATCTAAACTCAGGTTAGGCATCTCTTGCCAACAGTGCCGGCAGAACCAGTAGGTTTCTTGTAAACGAATGTGACGAAGCATTTGGTTAGAACAGCAAGGGCAGTTTGTCATAGTATTGTTGTTTTATTAAAAAAGTTAAACACAAATAAGTAGTTTGCTCTTGGCTTAACTACCAACAGCTTTAATTTATAAACAGAAAATAAAGAACTAATAAAGAAATGACGGTAGTTAAAAAACTTTAGAAAATATTAACAATTACTTGATTAGCTTAGCCTAGCAAGAACCGCAGGTATCGCTCACTCTCTAAGACAGTCTATTTATACAAGAACGATTACGCCCATTTGCTTTGGCTTGATAAAGGGCTCGATCTGCTGCCTGAATCAAATCCAAAGGAACCATATTAGATGTGGGAATCACTGTGGCAATTCCGATACTCAAAGTGACGTGGTGTTTCACAGGCGATGCCGCATGGGGAATATTTAGCTGTTGGATAGCTTTATGAATTTCTTGGGCAACGTGAAAAGCCCCATCACTAGCAGTGTTAGGCAAGATGACAACAAACTCTTCTCCGCCATAACGAGCAGCTAAATCTCTAGAACGTTTGACACTTTGTTTGAAAGCTTGGGCAATAAAGCGCAAACAATCATCTCCGGTTGCATGACCATAAGTATCGTTATATTGTTTAAAATAATCAATGTCGCATAAAAGTAGTGAGACAAAACCTTGTTCTCGTAAAAGATATTGCCAGACAGAATTAAGCTTAATATCAAAACATCGGCGATTGGCGATTTGAGTTAATTCATCCACCATTACCATATTTTCAAGCTGCTGGTTGGCACGCTGCAATTGTTGATAAAGTTCTGATTGCTGAATAGCGATCGCTACCTGTGTTGCCAATTGCTGAAGCAGTTCGCTTGCCCAAGGTTGCCACTGACGCGGGGCGCTGCAATGATGAGCAACCAAAAGACCCCAAAGGCGATCGCCTTGTAAAATTGGTACAACTAGCTTGGCTCTGACTTGCAACCTTTCCAATAACTCCACATGACAAGGGGCAAGTCCGGCGGTGTAGATGTCTGGAGTAACTCTGAGCGTACTTTCTTGATAAGACTGTCCCTGTATTTTGACAAAATAGTTGTCTGTAATTTCCATATTCAAAATCGATTGCCAACCTGCTGCTACAGACTCCGTGACAATCACACCACTCCAATCACGGTTAAAGCGATAGATGATGACGCGATCGGTTTGCAAAAAATGTCGAACTTCAGCAACAGTGGTGTTTAAGATTTCATTCAAGTCTAAAGACCTACGGATATGTTGAGCGATCGCATAAACCATGCGTTCCCGTTCTGTTTGCTGTTGCAGGGCAATTTGTGCTTGTTTGCGCTCTGTGATATCTGTAAATGATGTCACCACCGCAGATGGTTTTGATTCATCAGATTCAAACAGTGGTTGAGAATTGATTGAAATCCAAGTCAAACTGCCATCAGGTTTATGAACTCCCATAATCACATTAAATTGGGGTTGTCCAGTGCGTAAGGTGACAATGGCGGGGTGAGTTTCGCCTGGAAAAGAAGTACCATCTTCATGAATAGCTCGCCATAGCAAAGCGATGGAAGTTCGCCCCATCATTTGATTGGCTGTTAACCCTAAAATTCTTTCGGCACTGTCATTACAGGCGGTGATTCTCCCATCGGATTGCTGTAGGACAATACCTTCTGCCATCGCTGTAATTACGGAACGATAGCGTTGTTCGCTTTCTCGCAGCGCTTCTTCCATACGCTTGCGTTCAGTAATATCAGTATGAGTTCCTAGCATCCGTAGGGGAAAACCATTCTTGGCGCGACTCGAAACTTGACCCCGATCTAGAATCCACTTGTAGGTTCCATCTTTGCACTTAATCCGATATTCACTGACATATTGTTGGGTTTCACCGGACAAATGCTTGCTAATCTCCTCGTAAACCCTCGCTTTATCATCTAAGTAAACCCGCTGTTCCCATTCACTGAGGGTATTTCCAATTTCATGCTCTGCAAACCCTAACATTTCTTTCCATTGTCGGGAAAAAAAGACTTCGTTAGTTTCAGCATTCAAATCCCAAACTCCATCACCATTTCCTTCCAAGGCATACTGCCATCTTTCTTCACTGGTTTTGAGTGCGGCTTCGATTTCTTTACGTGGGGTGATGTCTTCAAAAATATACAACCGCCCAAAATATCGATCCTGAATATCCCGAATTTGACTGGAAAAGCGGCGAATCGTTCGCCCATCGACAAATAAAATTTCATCCTCAATCGTGCAACGATTTTCTTCAGACTGCAACGGTTTATAGGATTCGACAAATGCCGATACATCGACAATTGAAGATATGCAATCAGGAATGATGTCATTATTTTTTAAAGCACCCAAACGCATTTGGTCTTCTAGATGTTCGATGCCCCAAATTTTACAGAATTGGTGATTGAAATAGAGGATTTCGTCGGTGTGATTGTCAACAACAAAGAATCCCAGCAAAGAAGTGTCAGTCATGGAACGCAGTAAAGCTTCCCGCCAGCGCAATTCTGATTCTGCACGCTGGTGTTCTTGTAGTGCAGCTTGTTGCTTGGTAATATTCTTTTCGTTGACGAGGATGATGGAGTTACCCGTTACCGGATCGCGGGTGCATCGTATATCCACCCCATGCCATTGAATCCCCTCAGTAGTAAACACCTGAGCCTCTATGCTGAACGCCTCACCGACATTAATCGCTTTCATCGCTTGTTGTCCAACACTCTTGTCAACAAAGTGACTCAGGAAAATATTCTCAGCTGACGAGTTAGGGTACAGGGTATCCCGATAACAGCGCAGGGCTGCCGGGTTTTGCATCAAAGGTACACCATCCATCGTGTAAAGCGAGATCATTACTGTGGTGTGACGTAGGGCTTCAATCGATCTGAGTGTTTCTCGATCGATCTGATTGATAATTTCTGTCGATCCTTCAACCAGCATCGCCATTCGCCCTTCTTCAATTTGAATTCCAGAAAAGATGCAGCGCAGAGAAACAGGTTTTCCTTCTGGGTAAAATGTCCAGTTTTCAGTGATGGTTTTTCCTTGCTGAAATTCTTGCAAATAGCTTTGCATTTGAGTGTGAGTAAACTGAGAAACATCACTGAAGTTGCGACTGAGCAATTCTTCTCGACTTTCAGCATTCCAAATATGCAGAGCGGATTGATTCGCCCACCACATCTGCAAGTTTTGAATATCATAAATCCAAACTGGAGTTTGTAATCGGTCAAATGCAATCAAGTCTGCAACTGATATATTCTTTGGCAATGCTGTTTTTGTGATAATGGAACCTCTAAAATTCTGATACAGAGTTCTTTTAATTGACTTCAACTTTGGCTGAACTGTCAAATTTTTCAGGTTTTGATTGAGTTGCAGCGTTAGTTTTTGGCAGGATGTAGCCCTTTGCTGATGGCGTTCTGCTTCCCCAAGAGCGATTCCTAGCTCTGCGGCTATCAGTTGGAAATACTCAATTTCTAAAGAACTCCATTGACGCGAGCCACTGCACTGGTGGGCAATTACTAAGCCCCACAAATGAGGATATGTACTAGAAACTCCATCAAGTTCTTGATTGTTTACTAAAATTGGTACTACTAAATTAGCTCGAATCTGCAAGTCCGTTAATAGTTTTTTGTAACAAGGGTCAAGGATTGTAGTATGAATGTCTTCAATGACACCAACGCTTCCATCTCGATATCGTTCTACCCATGTCGCATTGAAGTAAGGATCGTAAATTAATTGCCCTAGAATCGGTTTCCATCCATTACTTACAGACTCTTCTGCGATAACTCCATCTCCATCGGAAAAAAAGCGATAGATAATGGCGCGATCGCTTTCTAATGTTGTTCTAACTTCGCTGACAATAATCTTGAGAATTTCACTCACTTCAAGTGACTGATGAATTTGATCGGCCAGCATCCTAATTCGATCGAGGATTTGCTTTAAATCAATTTCAGAACCCGATAGACGATTGAAGAGCATAATAATATCTATGTATATGCACTTAGCTGAATGTAAAATTCACCTCTAGTATTTAATTTTATTCCAAATTACCTAAAACGTTAAGTTAAATTTAAGCTTAAAGTTGATATACAGCAGAATTCAGAATTCAGGAATCAGAATGGGCTGCACCCCGCTGCGCTAACAGAAGTAAAACAGGCTTTATACATGGCTTTGAGACTTAGCTTGTGTACTTCACTTTCCTTGAAATTCGCTGTAGCAATCCAAATTGAAAAGTGATAAAATGTATAGGCAGAAAATAAGTATCTATAAGTGTTTCAGCGATTTTCTTTATTACTAATAATTTAAGATTGCTCTTATTGGTAATAACTTCAAAATCCAACCAATTGCTCAAAATTTAAGTATATGTGAAATTGTTGAAATGATTATATAGCAGATACTTCACGTGTATATATCACTAAAATGTAGTTCATAAAATTCATTAAATTTTATTAAACACCATAAAATAAAACTAGCGGAAGAACTGATTTTATTAAACTTATTAAGTTTAGGTATCAAAGTCTTCTTAATTTTGACTTCTGGATTCTAGATTCTGGATTCTGAATTCTTACGGATGTTTTACCCATTCTTGTTTAATCTTTTAGTCAAGTAAAATCCCAACCCAGCAATTGAGCAACCTGAGCCGGGAGGGTAACTGGATTAAAGGGTTTGAGTATTACACCTGAGACTTGATACTGTCGCAAAATTTGCGAATCCAACCATCGCGCTTTCGCACTGAGAAATACTACAGGAATAGCTTGAGTTTCTGGATGATTTCTTAGTTTATTCATAAACTCAAAACTAGCCAGATCGCGGATTGAGATATCTAATACAATCGCATCAGGAGTATGGTGTACTGCATTCTGCAATCCTTCTAATGGAGAATCTGCTGTCACCACATTCCAACCAGCTAAATCTTGGAGGCAAAATTTTACTATCTCACGGACATGCAGTTCATCATCAATGAGCAATATCGTTTTGCCGATTATATTTACCTCCTTTAGCATGTTCATTTGATTTCATATACCTTTCTTAGTTACAGATAAAAGGTTTTCATCTGTAATCAAAAAAAATACATTACAAAAATAAAAAACTAATAAAGATATAGATTTTGTTACCAAACTTAACTATTAATCGTCCCACCCCAGAATCTCACTAACTTCGTTGCAAATAGAGGTGGGTTCAAAAGGTTTGGTGATAATTCCGGCAATTCCCATCTGCGCAAAACGGGCGCGATCGCTTCCTTGGACTTTCGCTGTTAATAGAATCACTGGAATCCCTTGAGTTGCTGAATTTGCCTGAAGTTTTTCGTAGACTGCAAAGCCGTCCATGTCAGGCATAGAGACATCAAGTAGAATGGCATCAATAGGTTCTGTCTGGGCGATTTTTAGTCCTTCTGACCCCGATACAGCAGTCAGGGTGTCCCATCCTCCCAAGTCTTCTAAACAAGCTTGTACTAATTCGCGGATTCGTTCTTCATCATCCACAATTAACAATTTTTTAGTCATTTGTCATTTGTCATTTGTCATTTGTCATTGGGAGTGCTGAGTTAGGAGTTAGGAGTTAGTATTATCTCCTCTGCCCCTCCGCCCCTCTGCCCCTCCGCCTAATTTCCCGGCATTGGCAGAGTGAAGAAAAACGTGCTGCCAACACCAAGAGTACTTTCAGCCCAGATTTGTCCACCATGCCGATCAATAATACTACGACAGATTGCCAATCCCAAGCCTGTGCCGCCTTTGGTGCGAGAATCAGAGGCATCTACTTGCTGAAATCTTCCAAAGATTGCTTCTAACTTATCTGCTGGAATACCTCGGCCTCGATCCGTTATTTGGAATAGGACGCGGTCTGTTTGCTGTTGGACACTGAGAGTAATAGTAGAATCGGCAGGCGAGAATTTAATCGCATTACCTAACAAATTGGTGAGTGTTTGCACAATGGCATCAGCCGCCGCCCAAACTTGAGCATTGGTAGGGTGGATCTCAAAAGTAATATTTTGCTGATTGGCGATCGCTTGCACTACGGCTACTGCTTGTTGAATTAAATCAGCCGCATTGCAGGTGGTTTTTTCTAAGACAGCTCGATCCGATTCTAAGCGTTCCAAATCGAGAATATCGTTGACAAGACGCACTAAGCGATCGCTGTCGATGGCTGCAATCTCAATCATCCGCTTAAATTTGTCTGGTTTTTTGTCGTAGATACCAGTTTGTAGTAAGCCTAGTGCTGCGCGAATTGCAGTTAAGGGAGTGCGGAGTTCGTGACTCACAATGCCAATAAACTCACTCTTGATCAGATTAATTTGCTCTAATTCAGTAATGTCTTCCGCAATCCCAGCAATCCGAACTAACTCGCCTAGTTCATTTTTGATCGGAAATGCGCGATCGCGAACCCAACGGATTGAACCATCAGCGCGAATAATGCGATATTTGTTATCATAGTGCCCTGTTCTGAACTTTTCAATGAATTCAATTTCGACGCGCTGACGATCTTCTGGGTGAATTGCATCTAACCAATTTGAATGGTTATGATACAAGTCCTCACAACTTCTTTGCCAGATGGTTTCATAAGCGTTGCTCACATATAGAACTTGTTGATTGCGAATATCTTTGATCCAAAATATTGCTTGGATGTTTTCTGCCATCTGACGAAACTTTTCTTGGCTCTCGCGTAAAGCTTCTTCGATGCCTTTGCGCTCAGTGATATCTTGGTGAACCGCAACCAGAACGTCGCCGTAGTCGGGATGCCTGAATACAGAAGCCGTCACACTACACCAAAATGGCGTACCATCTTTTTTAAGATTCTGGACTTCGTAGGTGGCTTCAGTATTTTGTAAGATGGCAGACAGAGTGGCTTGATTTACATTTTGAGTAGTTACCGATTTGGTGACACAGTTCACAATCGAAACGTGTTGACCGTTGAGTTCACCAGAGTCATAGCCAAACATCTGCTCAAATTTCGGATTGGCATAGACAATGATTGCATTATCAATTCTCACTAAGCAAATGCCTTCCCCCATATTTCGGGTAATTACAGCCTGAAGTTCCAGCATTTGCGACTGTTCTAAAAGTGTGAGTTGGATTTGTTGCTGCTGTATAACTGTTTTTTGTAGGCGATCGTTCGTCTCTGTCAGTTGTGCAGTGCGTTCTTGCACCCGTTGCTCAAGTTCGGTATTCAGTTGTTGTAGGTCAATTTCTGCCTGTTTGCGCTCTGTTAGTTCTGTCTGTAACTGTTTGAACAAATCTGCTTGCTGAATAGCAATGCTTACCTGCGCTCCTAACTGCCGCAACAGAGCAATTTCTGAAGATTGCCACTCACGAGGAGCCGCACATTGATGAGCTGCCAGTAATCCCCACAATTCATCTCCCAAAGAAACGGGAACGACCAGATTTGCCCTCACCTGGAGACTTTCTAAAAATGCAACGTGACAGGGACTAATTCCAGCAGTATAAATATCAGTTTTGGCAGTGACTAAGCCTTTTTTAAAGGGTTCGACGTTCTCTTCACCAATGCAAGGGTCATGAATCTGGAGTGGTAAAATCGGCATCCATTCCGGTGCAACAGACTCAACAATCGTAGTTCCTCCCCAACCTGGATAAAATTGGAAGATAGTGACGCGATCGCACTCCAGAAATTGCCGCACTTCATCGACAGTAGTTTGCAAGATATCTTGTAAATTTAGCGATCGCCGGATACGCTGGGTCATCTCCATCACTAAGCGCTGTTGCTCAAATTGCTGTTGCAGCGTTTCTTGTGCTTGTTTGCGATCGTCAAGAGCCATCCGCAGTTGTTCGGCATTTTCTTGAGACAATTGTTGGTTGAGTTGTTGAATCTTCCGTCTGCTGTACTGAAGATTGCTAGTGATTAGGTTAATCACCAAGGCAACCAGTAAAAAGATACTTAGCCGCAATAATTTTTCTGGTTGATCGAGCCAGAATTGGTATCGCGGAGGCATGAATAAATAATCAATTGCTAGTGTCGAAAGGACAAGTGTAACGATCCCTGGTCGAAAGCCACCATACCAAGTACTTACAATAATAGCTATATAGAAAAAAGCACCAATGGTTCGGGAAATAAGCGGTTCTAGCCAGAGTGACAGCAGCAGGGCGATCGCAGCTGAACCAATAGCCACACTGTAGGCTAATAATTGCTGATAATTTCTCATCATGCTTTACTTCTCCCTGCCTGAGAGCGCCAACGCGTTCTTTGAATGCGGCTCAGTACCCGTGTCACAAGTTCTGGCCCTAGCACTGGCTTGCTGATAAAATCATCGGCTCCGGCAGCAAAAGCTTGCTGAAGAAATTCTGCTTCGGTATGGGCTGTAACTACTAAAATCGGTAAATCTCCCCACTGCGCATCCTGGCGCACGACTTTGCACAACTCTAATCCGTTCACTATCGGCATTTCTAAATCTAGCACCACTAAATCAGGAGATGTTGCAATCAGCACCTTCCAAAATTGTTGTGATTGAGAGAGGGTGATTACTTCCAGCCCCCAAGGAGTTAACAACGCCGATAATCCAGCCAGTATTACAGGGTCATCGTCTACGATTAAAACTTTGGCTTCGGAAGTTTGAGGTTGAGGTAAGACACGAGCGATCGCCTGAAAAATCTCCTCGGTTGTCGCCGGTTTATGCAAAAATTGTCTAGCTCCTAAACGCGATACTTTCAGTCGATCTGCTAGGGTATCTCGTCCGGTAAAAACAATTACTGGGATATTTGGCGATCGCTCTACTATCTCGCTCAATAATACTAATCCGTCTTCCTCTGTTGTAGTAAAACTTAAATCCAGTAAAACTGCGTCAGGAGTTTTTAAGGAAAAAAGCGATCGGGCGGTTGCTAAATTTGGTGCAACCTTCATCCTAATTCCCCATGAATCGGCTTCTGCTTGCAACTGCTCCGTCAGCATAGTATCATCATCGATTACTAACAGCCGATGAGTTTGCCTCATCGGAACGCTTGGAGCAGTGGAAGTGACAGCAGGCTTAGTTAACTCTTGCTGTAATGCTGTTACCAGTTGCGAGAAATTAGAGATTTGCTCTGGAGATAGCGAGGAATCTTCAAGCAGCAAATGTTCTATTTTTCGTCCGAGCCGAGAACCCTCTGGATAACCAAATGACCCCATTGAACCTGCTAGCTTATGGGCTTCACGCAATGCATTCTGCTGTAAATCTTCATTTAAATTTCCTGCCAAGAGTGCGGTTTTTGCTTGCTCCAGCACTGCAACCTGTCCAACAAAGGAATTACGAAATCGCTCCAGCACCCGATTTACAGAAGTCATATCTTTGGAGCCGGGTTTTTTCTTGCCATCTTGATTTTTTTCCCCAACAGAGATGGGGCGATTAGGTGCAGGCTTGAGGCGATAGCCCATGCCATATACTGTTTCTAGAAGTTCTTCTGCTATACCTGCTGTTTTCAGTTTCTTGCGCAAGTCTTTAATATGAGTCGTAACTGCATTTTCAGTCGGTGCATCCCCAAATCCCCAAAGCCGATCTAGAATCACTGCACGACTAAAGATCCGGTCTGGGTTTTGCAAAAACAACTCCAGCAGTTTGTATTCTGTGGCTGTGAGGAGAATTTCCTGCTCATTACAAGTTACTCTGCCGGCACTTGGATCTAAACAGAGATTTCCCCAGGTTAAGATAGATGATGAGATCGCCCCATTACGTCGTAATAAAGAGCGAATTCTGGCTAGTAATGCTTCTGGGTCAAAGGGTTTGATGACGTAATCATCTGCTCCGGCATCTAACCCCGCCACAATATCTGCATTAGAGTTTTTCCCGGTTAACAACAGAATAGATTTACGGTAGCCTTGCTTTCGCAGTTGCCGACACAAGGTAATCCCATCCAGTTTCGGAATTAGCCAGTCTAGCAAAATCAACTCATATTCAGTCGATAGCGCTAGTTCTAATCCAGCTTGTCCATTGCTTGCAATGTCGATAGTATAACGATTTGCACTCAACAACTCGAAGAGTGCTGTACTCAGTAATACGTCATCCTCTACCAACAAAATTTTCATAAGTTGTATCAAAAGAGATGCTTATGGCATCTTCGCGATCGCAGGACACACCCTCTGCGCAGTCAAACTTTTGTATAATTTTAATATATTGTTACAAACAACACAACAAGTTAATTTATATTTTGCAATGTGACATATTTATTTGCAAACCTTAATAAAAAAAGTAGTATTTCCCTTTACTTTGATTATGAGAAATTTATCTAATTATTTTTTCTGTAAAAAATTAGAATCCTCATTAAATCTTTAGATTTATAGATTATTTTTTGAAAGTCTCAATTCTGCTCTATAAATTATGCAATACCTATACTATCTGGCAAATGCTAGTCTGACACTGCGGGTTGTGGAATATTTTAGTAGGAATGACTTTTCTGTGGAATTTATTACTGTAATTAATCAATTTCATGGTTGGGTAATCAACGTCAAAATCAAATCTTTTGTACCGGAACAAAAAGATAAAGATATTAAAGCTTTCTTGAGCGAAGTGGGAATTATTTACTCACCACCCGAATTTATTAGTAATGTTCTGAGCAGTTTGGCAGATGGAGAATCAGCAATTAATGTTATGGAACGCTATAAAGTAGCCGTAGTTTCTCATGGTAGACCGCAACCTAATGAAATTGAAATATTCCGACAAAGTTATATCCGTGGATTGGGCTACTGTCCGCAACACTTAGCTTGACATAAACTTAGACAACTACAGAATCAAGCACTGCCATCCCCGACTTACAATCTGTGCCAGTGTATTTGTACTATATATTTTCTGTTTGATTGCTAGCCAGTTGTAGTGTTCGTGCAGCGTCTCGTAGAGAAGCGGTGACGCTTGTGCTGCATCCACCTTAAGGTGGTTGGGAGAGCGTGAACGTCAACAACTGGCCATTGGGTGGGATTTTGAGACGGGAATTGATCCCTTGTAGAATTTTCTCAATGTCCCTGTAACCCTGTTGATATATAAATTAAAACTGCAACAGAAAACTTTGGATGCCAAATTGCCAAAAGCGCTCAACACAATAGAATTCTTGCAAAAGTAACAAATGCCAAGATGTTGGGGAAAGGTTAAAGGTTAAAGGTTAAAGGTTAAAGGGGAAAGGTTAAAGGGGAAAGGTTAAAGGGGAAAGGTTAAAGGGGAAAGGTTAAAGGTTAAAGGTTAAAGGTTAAAGGGGAAAAATTCCATACCTTTACCCTTTACCCCTTACCCTTTTCCCCACAATGCCAAGAAGTCTAATAGACTTACATAAACGCTATATATATTTAGAAGGATCGGCTAGATTTGCAATCATACCTTGTATGGTAGTTCTGCACCCACTTTCAGATTTCATCGACTGCGATTTTGCGATCGCTGACTCATCTTGTAGCTATTGGTACGAAGGGCGTTGTCCGCAAAGTGGCAATCGCCTAAAATTACCCCGCACCTCAATGTCCGAAGCGATCGCTCACGGACTAATGCAATATCTTGCCAAGAATGACTATTATTCTCGTGAAGGAAAGATGTATGGAATCCTATTGGTTGAACTGCTTAATGGCGAACAACGGGTACTAAAAGCCTTTTCCGGTCTTTTGAATGGTTGCAGTGTGGTTGAGGGCTGGGTGCCGCCAATTCCGGGACGAGATGAGGTTGCTTTTGAGGAAAGCCGTACTTTGGCTGAGTTGGACGCGATTAAGCAAGAAATTATTACCTTGAAGCAACTAACCGAACGCCAGCAGTATGAAATCCTGTCTAATGACTTTGAGCAGCAGTTGCAAGCAATGAGCGATCGCCATCGCCATTGCAAACATCAACGACAGGAAAAACGTCAGCAAATCTGCAATACACTCACTCCCGAAGCGCTTACTATTGCCCTTGAACAACTTGACGAAGAGAGTCGTCAGCAGGGAATTGAGCGACGACAACTTAAACGCCAGCAAAATGCCGTATTACAGCCCCTACAACAGGTAATTGCAGCGACAGATGCCCGAATTAGCGAACTGAAACAACGGCGCAAAGCACTTTCTGGTCAATTGCAAGCTCAAATGCACGCTAGCTACAGCCTAACTAATTTTTCCGGGCGATCGCAATCATTGCAACAATTGATGCCAGGAGGTTCTCCCACTGGCACAGGAGACTGTTGTGCCCCAAAGCTGCTTCATTATGCGGCAACACATAATCTCAAACCCCTAGCAATGGCAGAATTTTGGTGGGGTGAGTCTTCCGTAAATCAGGATAAAATTCCGGGAGAGTTTTATGGAGCCTGTGCCGAGCGATGTCAGCCATTAATGGGGTTTTTACTCTCAGGGTTAAGACCTAACCCCCCAATCAGGGAAGAGGGAGTAAGAAGCTCCTCCCCTATCAGGGAAGAGGTTTGGGGAGAGGTCACTTTACCGATTATTTATGAAGATGAATGGCTGATTGCTGTAAATAAACCTGCTGGATTACTTTCGGTACCCGGTCGTTATCGCGATCGCCAAGATAGTGTCTTGAGTCGCTTACGTCATTTGTTACCTGATGGTATGGCGCTTATATCTGTGCATCGCCTAGATCGAGAAACTTCCGGGATTTTGTTATTGGCACGCGATCGCCAAACCCATCGGCAACTCAGCCAGCAGTTTCAGCAACGCCAGGTTCACAAGGTTTATGAAGCTATACTTTCCGGTGTTTTGACAATTGAGCAAGGTGTGATTGAACTGCCATTATGGGGAGATCCTGAAAATCGCCCCTATCAAAAAGTTGATTGGCAGCACGGTAAACCCAGCTTGACACACTTCCAAATAATGGTGAGAGAAGGAGACTACACCCGCGTAGAATTTACGCCACTAACAGGACGCACTCATCAGTTGAGGGTTCATGCAGCTGATGCAGGAGGACTTGGGGTAACTATTTTAGGCGATCGCCTTTATGGATGCCGTGCAGTTACCAGTCGCTTACACCTGCACGCCAGAGAACTTCGCTTCGAGCATCCACAGTTAGAAAAAACCCTGCATTTACAAGTAGTTACACCATTTTGAAGCTCAATGAAGAGGACGTGGGGACAAGGAGAATTAGGGACAAGGGAAAAGACTTATTGAAATTACTCATACCACTATTTCACGAAAGAATTGATACAAATTTTTTTGCCTCCCCTGCCTCCTCTGCCTCCCCTGCCCCCCCAGCCCCCTGCCCCCTGCCTATAAAGCTACGGTGTATACACAAGTCTTTGAGAGTTGCCTCACAGCGTTTAGATCCCC
>NZ_CAWUDN010000111.1:0-26057 GCF_963920915.1 Nostoc sp. PCC 9305 | reverse complement strand
TATTAGATTCTTCTGATTCCTTGCGTCAAGCCTGATTGAGATGCTCTTACCCTGGGCAAAAATGGTGATGCCTTTTACTTGAAAGACAGCTTCTAATCGATCAATGGTTACAGGCACTGAATATTGACTAAGCTGGCTAATGATGCCGTTGTTTGCATTCATAGCAGTGAATTTCTTGTAAGATAAAAACTGGGTGATATGGTCTTTGGGCTTTTCAAAGATTGAGGTCTGACAATCCGGGGTGATCGTCAGGACGACGACCTAATATCCAGTGGTATTTGCGATCGCTCTTTGAAATTGGCAGGTCGTTGATGCTGGCAATACGCCATCGCATGAATCCATGTTCGTCAAACTCCCAATTCTCATTGCCGTAAGAACGGAACCAGTTGCCGGAATCATCATGCCATTCGTAAGCAAATCGGACAGCAATTCGGTTGTCTTGAAAAGCCCAAAGCTCTTTGATCAGACGGTAGTCCAATTCTTTAAGCCACTTATGTGTCAAGAATTGTGCGATCGCCTCACGACCAGATAGAAATTCTGAACGGTTGCGCCAAACGCTATCCGACGTGTAAGCGAGTGATACTAGTTCAGGGTTACGTGTGTTCCAAGCATCTTCTGCAATTCGGACTTTTTGGATAGCGGATTCACGATCAAAAGGCGGCAGGGGTAGTCGAGGATTTTCGGCGTTGGTCATAGTATCAATGAATACCACCTGCGATGTGCAGCGTTTCCCCAGTGATCCAACCTGAATCGGAGGACGCGAAGAAGACAGCAGCAGGTGCGATGTCCTGCACTTGCCCGATGCGACCAAGCGGGGTTTGCGCTTCAACCTGTTTGCGAAAATCGCTTTCGAGAACTCCCAATGCTTGCAGTCCCTCTGTTTCTACCATGCCAGGATTAATCGAGTTAACACGGATCTGGCGTGAACCCAGTTCTTTGGCGAGTGACTTTGTTACAGCATCGACAGCTGCTTTGGTGGCATTATATACCGAGCCAGTCGCGGGTGTGGCGGTGCTGGCGATGGAACTAATGTTGATAATACTACCGCCTGCCGAGCCAAAGTACTTTGCTGCTTGTTGGGAGGTAAGAATTAATCCCAGTACATTGAGATCGAACTGTTTATGGAAATGCTCTTCTGTGATGTCTTCGAGCGGCAGATATTCATAAATTCCGGCATTATTCACCAAGATGTCAAGTCTGCCAAATGTCTGCTCTGTCTTGACAAAAAGACCTTCGACCTCTGCTTTTTTGGTAACATCTGCCTGTACTGAGATCGCCTTGCCACCTGCACTAGTAATTTCATCAACCACGCGATCAGCTGCTTCTTTACTAGAGGCGTAATTGACGACCACTGCTGCACCTTCGGCTGCCAGATGTTTGGCAATTGAAGCACCAATTCCTTTAGATGCTCCCGTTACAACTGCGATTTTTCCTTCTAGTTTTTTCATGATGATTTCTTAATATCTGGCAGCGTGAACTTCACAGTTTCGCTTGTGATTACTTTGTGCGTGGGGTCAGCTAGTTCGATCAGTACCTTGTGCGCGCCAGGTTCCAATCCGACCAGGATGATCGTTTCCCCACTGGCATCGACAAAGTGCCACGGCGCGTCGTCAACGGTGATGTGGATATGACCGATGCGCGGCGATACTTCGAGGGCACCTTTGCCAAACACTGGCAAGATACGCAAATTCTCCGTCCGGTACTGGATGAAGACGCGTCCCTGTGCTAGCGGTTCGGGAAGCGGTGGATCGACAATCAGCTTGGGTGGTGCTTCGTTTTCAATCGCAATCAACGGTGATGATCCAATAATGTCCCTAGCGCTCGGTGTGTGGCTGTTCATAACAGATAATTACCTGAGAGTAAAATGGCACTAAAAAAAGGGAAAATCATTGAGGCAGCAGGGGTGCAGTGTTTCGACTACGCTCAACAACCGGAGCAGAGGAGCAGGGGAGAAAGAAGAAGTTTAAGGTATACGAACGGATATTTAAAAATTCCCCTCTGCACTCCTGCACCTCTGCAATCCTTACGCTGCCAACCCTTCAGCTTAACTTAGTGCCATTCTGCTTTACCATTTTCCCCTACGCTAACTCGGTAAGCAGCAAAGCGATGGAGGAGCGTCTTTTCATTTCCCCAAAAACATCGATCGCATTTTATTGCAGATGTTTTTTCAATTCAGCAGCAGCTTGAACAAACAGAGAGCGAACTTCTGGCAGATCGGCTAAACCATTGAGCAGTCCAAAGTCATGAATCATGCCGTTGTACTGCACCGTTGTCACCTCTACCCCAGCTTCATCGAGCTTGCGTCCGTAGGCTGTGCCTTCGTCATGCAAAATATCGCTCTCTGCAACTGCAATTAATGCTGGAGGCAAGCCTTTGAGTTGCTCAACTGTCGCTTGTAAGGGAGATGCGTAGATGTCTTTGCGCTTTTCTGGGTCAGGGATGTACAGGTCATACATCCACTTCATCGTGGGTACGGTTAAGTACCGTTTGTCGCCGAATTGATGATAAGAATTCGTTTCAAAATCGGCATCGACGATCGGCCACATCATGATATGTAACTTGATGTGTGGTCCTCCGTTTTCTTTCGCCTTCAAAGCCGTGACTGCTGTCATATTTCCGCCGACACTGTTGCCGACCACTGCCAGATTCTTGCCATCCACCCCAATCTCCTCACCATGCTCGGCAACCCATTTGGTCGCAGCATAAATCTCATTGATCGCCTGTGGGTACTGAGCATCTGGCGTGCGCGTGTAGTTGACAAAGACCCCTGCAAACCCTGAAAGCACAACCAGATCGCGAACCATGCGCTTGTGTGTTGGATAATCACCCAGTATCCAACCCCCACCATGAATAAAGATGAAAACAGGCAATGTGCCTTTGACGCCTTCTGGTCGCACGATATTGAGCGTAATCGAATAACCGTCAGCAGTAATTGTCTTCTCAGACTCTTCAATGCCTGAAAGGTCTACTGGAACAGAAGCCTGTGCATCCACGAGAACTTGACGCGCTTCGAGTGGAGGTAATGTCTCTAGAGGCACACCTCCTGAGTTCAGCACTTTCAAAAATGCCTTCACTCCTTTAGAAAGACGTGGATCGTCTGCAACTTCCAAAATCTTTGCTTGTGAATTTACTTGAGCAACCATGACATTCTCCTTTGATAATTAGTAAACAATTTGTTGAAATGACACTGTTAAGTGAATTGGTTTAACAGTGATGCTCGATCGGCAGCGATCGTGAAATGGCGATCGCTTTCTACCGACATCGTTTCCCAGGCGGAATTATTTGTTACTGCTGAAAAGATTATCCACCTAGCGGGTTGCTGCCTCGATCGGTTGTTTCCACACCGCAGCAGCATAGAGTGAGTCCTCAAAATCGGGGGCAATATCGCCTGTGATCCGTGCCTCATGATGCGCCCAGTCCTTAAAGAATAAGTCGTGACTGATGCGCGATACTATTGCAGGTACGTCGCGGCGGATGCTATGGATGTCACCAACTGGCAATCCGAAGCTGACCAAACCAGCAGGATTAAATACGTGAATGTCTTTCAGATAAGGGGCAGTGCCAGGTACTTTTTCTTGGTATTCGTGGGCGCTACCGAGGTAAGGATGTGCCGCCAAACCGTCGTCGCGCAGGTCTTCTGGTGGCTGGTAGCGATCGCGCCAGAGGGCAATATGCTGGGCAAAGTCGGCTAGTTCGGGACGCTTTGTTGGGTCAACGAAGTAACCAGTGCCAACGATCGCAAAATCAAACTCGAAAATATCATCGTTCACCTCGATAGCAATGCGTTCGCCTTTGGCGGCGGCTTCCGCATCGCCGAGTTTCCGTGCCGATTTCCAAGGTGCAGATAGATGGATGTGAAAGTTCGGGAAAGCGATCGCTCGCTTAATCGAGTTCGGGGGTGGCGCGGTGCCTGCTTGACGAAAGTGCCAAGCCTGGAACCAGCGGGCTGCATCGGGTAGTTGGGGATAGTTGTCGTAAGCACCAGGGTAATCCCGTACCCGAAGGACTGACAGAGATGCGATCGCCGATCGCCGTACAAATAGATGTACTGCCTTAGCTCCCGATTCCAGCGCCACTGCTGCTGCATCGAAAGCTGAAGCTGCCGCACCCAGCACCGCCACAGTCTTACCGCGCAGTGCTTCAAAATCGATGGCATCGGCGGTATGTGCGTACAACGTGCGGGGTAAGTCATCCAGTATTGGAGGTATGTACGAACCACCCGTGCCAGCCACGCCATTGGCGAAGATAATTTTGCGTGTAGTCTCTAAGAGCGGGACACCGTTTACCTCAAGGTGTAGGCGGAAGAAACCTGCGACTGGTTCAATCCGCACCAACTTCGTCTGGTAACGAACCTGGATACCCAGGAAATGCCGATACCAACTGAGGTACTCAGCCCAAGCCACTCGCTCAATGCGATCGATCTCTGCGTAGGCTGCCGCACCGTGCCGCGCTTCGTACCAGGCTTGAAAGGACAATTCTGGGATGCCTAGTTCTGGACCAGGCAGATGTTTCGGTGTGCGGAGCGTTCTCATCCGCGCTCGCGTCAACCACACGCCTGCATGAGCCTCGTCATCGGCTGCATCGATCTCTGTCACGCGACCGATCCCTGCACGTCGTAGCGCAAATACAAAGGTGCTACCGCTACCGCTGCCACCTATTATAGTGACATTGTGATCGATGCCAGGGCGATCGGGCACCCAGTTATCGGGATCGGGACCGAGCAGGCGTAGTGTTTCTCGGGCAGTAAAATCGGAATTGCTCGTTGTCATGTCGATCTCCTTAGATATCGTTGCGATAAATGAAAAAATCGGAATAGTAGACAATTAAGCTGTTATTAAGTTTTTGTTCGTGGGTTTGGATTCGCTAGAACGTGTTATGGACAACTGCCAGAAGCTAGAAAAGGGTTCGTGTTGCTACCACGTCGTTGGGTAGTTGAGCGCAGTTTTGCATAGACGGCTCGATTTCGCTGTTTAGCACGAGATAGACATAAACTGCTTTGTCTAAACCACCATGAACTTAAGTGATGGACGAAAGGCTGGTAGGCTTACGACCGGCAATTCGTTTATCAACAGCGTGAAGCTCACTGTTACTGCCAGGTCAAGCGAGCAGGCGCAACGATTCATTCCAGAGCCGCTCGGCATTGTCTGGGTTCAGGGCGTAGGGGGCAACTCCACTCAGATAGCCGTTCCCATTGGTGACGGGAGTGGCTTCATTGCAGTCCTCGAAATAGCGTCCGCCAACGCCCTTTAGTAGCAAAGAGGTTGCCAACAGAACGGAAGTTGCCGCACCCTGCGCTATTGTCTTCTGCCGATCAGGTGGGGTTTTAAGACCGCCCGTATGACGCTGGAGGTTGGTTGCGATCGCACCAGGCATCAGGGCATTAGCGGTAATGCCATCCTTGAACCAGCGCGCAGTAGCACCCACAGCAAAGAGGATGCTTGCGGTCTTGGACTGTCCATACGCTAACCACGGATCATAAGGACGGAACATGAAGTGAATATCATCGAACACAATGGGCGACATCAGGTGTCCGCTAGAACTAACCGACACGATACGGGCAGCACCCTCTGCGGCGAGAGCGTCGTGTAGTCCGAGTGCTAGGGCAAAGTGTCCGAGATAGTTAGTGGCAAATTGCATCTCCCAGCCTTCGGGTGTGCGCTGTTCGGGCAGTGCCATTACCCCTGCATTATTAACGAGGATGTGCAACGGCTCACGCCAGGCAGCAATGAACTTAGCAATTGAGTTGCGATCGCTTAAATCAAGCGGAGCAACATGAATATTCCGGTTCCCAGTAGTAGCCATAATGTCAGCTGCGACTTGCGCTCCAGCATCGGTATTACGTATAGCTAGTGTGATGCTCGCTCCAGTTTGAGCCAGTGCCCGCGCCGTTTCTACGCCGATGCCCGATGCGGCTCCCGTAACGATCGCCCGCTTGCCGGAAAGATCAATTCCTTCTACGACCTCGGCGGCGGTGGAATGTCGTCCGAATGGTGTTGTAATCAGTGCCATTGTGTATTCCTTTACAGAGGTCGAGTGTTCTGTTTACCTAACATCGACCGATAAATGCTCAACAGGTATGATAATCTGAGATTGATTAAAGACGATCGCCCGTTTCTAAATAGATGAATACGCCGGATTTTGGACGTTAGATTTGCTGAAAACCGTTCGTGCTGTGCGACCTGCTTTAATTAAATCCGCTGCTTTCTCACCAATCATGATGGTGGGTGCGTTCGTATTTCCGGTCGTGATGGTGGGCATGATGGAGGCATCTACAACCCGTAACCCTTCAATTCCATGTACTCGTAGTTCAGGATCGACCACTGCCATTGAGTCAATGCCCATTTTGCAAGTGCCAACGGGATGCCACACTGTGTTGCAATTGTTGCGGATATAAGCAACGAGTGCTTCATCGCTCTGAACGTCAGCACCCGGAGCAATTTCCTCACCTCGAAACTCATCAAAATGACTCATCTGAAACAATTGGCGTGCTAGTTTAATTGCAGCGACTAACTTTTGCACATCGGCTTCACTTTGCAGATAGTTCATCCGAATCATGGGGGTGTCTTGCGGATCAGATGAGCGCAAACTCACACTGCCACGATTTTGCAGACGGGTCAAAGAGACAACATCCGTGAACCCAAAAGCAGCAGCAGGATAGCCAAGCGGCAAGAACTGGACAGGAGCGAAGAAAAACTGTAAATCAGGTGCAATCTCTGAGTTGCCTTCGCTATGTAAGTACAGTACAGCTTCTCCGATACTACTCGTGCTAGCAAAGTGTAGATCCTGAATTGACTGATAGACCACAGGAACCAGAATGTGATCTTGCAGGTTTTGACCCACTCCCTGCAAATCTAATACAACAGAAATCCCCAATGCCTGTAACTGTGAGGCATTGCCAATCCCGGATAGCATTAGAAGCTTAGGCGAATCGAATGCACCCGCACTTAAAATGACTTCCTTGTTGACTCTAATTTGGTGCAGCATTCCCTCATGCAGATATTCTACGCCAACCGCGCGAGTGCCCTCCAACAATAATCGAGTCACCAACGCCCCAGTTGTAACGGTCAAATTAGAACGCCCGAGAATGGGCAGAAGGAAAGCAGCCGCAGCACTGTGCCGTTTACCATCCTTGATGGTGTGTTGTAAAAGTCCTGCTCCTTCCTGCTGCTTTGCGTTGAAATCAGGGTTATAGTCATAGCCTGCTGCAACACACGTCTCTACAAATCGGTGAGAAATCGGAGCAGGCGCAATCAGATCGCTTACGCTCAACTCTCCATCCACACTGTGATAGTCATCAACACCGCGCTGCTGGTGTTCGGATTTTTTGAAATAGGGTAAGACATCCTCGTAACTCCAACCGGGATTTCCTAATTCCTGCCAATGGTCGTAATCGTGATGGCTGCCTCGAATATAGATCATGAAGTTAATCGAACTGCTGCCCCCTACGACTTTGCCACGGGAACAAAGGATCTTGCGGTTGTTCAGATCCGGTTCTGGTTCGGAGAAATAGCCCCAGTCCACTTCAGTGCCAATTAGATTGACGCATTCTGCTGGGATTTGGATTTCCGGTTTCGTCGCTGGATTGCCCGCTTCGAGCAACAGTACAGTGATTTCTGGGTCTTCTGTGAGACGATTGGCAACCACACAACCTGCTGACCCTGCACCGATTACAATGTAGTCATAATTAGTCATAAAGTTCTCTTCCTCTGTTATCTACAATGGATAAATGGAGTCAAGAATGAACTGATTTAAAGAGCGATCGCTGAAGTACTGTTAGAGGTTGTTTGAAAAGTATTTTGCTGTGACTTTAGATACTTTCAGATCCCCCCTAACCCCCCTTAAAAAGGGGGGAACCGGAGTCAAAGTCCCCCTTTTTAAGGGGGATTTAGGGGGATCTAAAACGTTTTGCTACCAAGAAGAGGACTTTTCAAACATCCTCTTAGTTATTCATTTACAACACCTGATCTGCTGAATTTAACTGCGTACCAATGGTGTATCCACCAAATGTTCTGCTAGAAACCAAACTTGCGTCTCATTGGTTCGTAGGACTTGGCTCACTAATAAATCGTTAGTACCACTATCTTGATTCGCTGCTGTTTTATCGATCGCTACTCTCAATTCCCCAATGATTAACTCGTGGGCTTCCAGTAACCGCGACAACATCACAGGTACTTCCTCAACGCCGTTGGGCGGACGTTTAATCTTAGTGACTTCTGCTACATGACGCGGATCAGCGATCGCCACACCTCCCAGGGTTTGTACTCGTTCACCCAGTGCATCAATTAACTCAATCTGTTCGCTAGCGTGTTTGTCGAGCAACAGATGTAATTGATAAAACGTATGTCCACGCATCAACCAGTGATGTTTCTTGTAAAGGTGATAGAGAATAATCGTATCTGCCAAAATCTGATTGACTAAAACACAGCTTTCGCTGCGGGCAGTAGGGTTGAGAACAATTGGCAAATCACGAAGAGTCCCATACTGCTGAATTTCATATCCATGTTGATGCAGTAAGGGTTGACTGCCATCGACTTCAGTGATACTTGTATTTTGAGTCTGCACGATCGGATCTCCTAGAGTCAATAATTAGGTCTGTTTTATTTGTATGTACCGAGAAACTGCTTCTCTTAAAATTGCGATTACTTCACAGCAGTGCTGGCTGCTTCAATCACTTTGGTAACTTCTTTTGGATGAGAGATAAAAGGAACATGACTGGAGTTAACTTCGGTTGTCTTAGCATTAATCCGTTTAGCCATAAATCGTTGAAGTTCAGGGTTGATGGCGCGATCGCTTTGAGTCACGATAAACCAGGAAGGAATCGTTTTCCAGGCGATTTCATTCACTGATTGCTCAAACGCTGCGCTGGCGATCGGCTTTTGGGTTGCTGCCATCACTCGCGCCTCAGCCTTTGATACGTCCTGGGCAAAAAATTCGTGAAACTTCCCGCGATCAATATAGAGAAAGTTTTCAGCATCAGATACAATTGCCGTACTAATCGGAGGTGCTGCGTACCTTTTATTCAAATCACTCGTCTTTTCACCGACATCTGGGGCGAAAGCATTAACATAAACCAGAGCTTTCACCTGTGGATTGCCAGCCGCCGCACCCGTAATCACATTTCCACCATAGGAATGTCCAACTACTACAACAGAACCCTTCTGACTCTCAATTACCCGCTTCGTTGTTGCCACATCATCAGCAAGAGAAGTGAGCGGAATCTGCACAGCAGTCACTCTGTAGCCATCCTGCTCTAACAATGGAATAACGTGTTGCCATGATGTACCGTCAGCATAAGCCCCATGAACGAGAACGATCGCAGGTTTAGAGTTGGACGCTTGAGGTAATTCCTTGGAGGTGGCTGGTGTTGGATGCATTGATATTCCAACGACAACACTTAATGCAAATAACCACGGCAACAATTTTTGAACTTTTTTCCATGTAAAAACCATCATGGCGATCGCCTCTGTATTCTTGCTAAATTGCTGAAATCTCTGATTCTTGTTGTCGGTATAGAAGTTATGAAATACTTATTAAGATAAGCATCAAAAACCTTAATCATTTGCAGCAACAATGGCTGCCATTATCTGCTCAACAGTCCAGCGATCGAGATAGCGAATTCCATTAATAAACAAAGCGGGTGCAGCCTCCACTCCACTTCGCTGTCCACCTTCGATATCTGCATTGATCCGATCGACATAGGTTCCCCTGGATAAATCCTGCAAAAATTGAGAAATATCAAGTCCTAAACGATTGGCGTACTCTACTAGATAGCCATTCTCTAATTCTTGTTGATGAATGAACAATAGCTCATGCATTTGCCAAAACTGCCCTTGAGCCGCTGCTGCTTCCGCAGCTTGGGCTGCCCGTTGAGCATGTGGATGAATCTGGATTTGTGGAAAGTGACGGAAGATAAAACCTAAATTGTTTTCTCCAAACGAAACCTTCAATTGTTGCCCGGCAACTTTAATTAATCGATAGACGTTGGCACTTTGAAAACATTCATAATCTCCATACATGACGAATACTACAGCAGCATTCAGTACACCTTGAATATGATCTTGGGTTGAAGGCGGAACGAATAAAGAATAATTATCACGGTTGTAAGTCATGTTTCGGTTTGTATTAAGCAATACTTTTGCCTTACAACCCAACTGCGCTAACGTTGCTATGGATTTAATATAAACAATTGACCCTCTTTTGTAGTCCACTCTGGGTTGGCATTTTTATACAATCGAGTGATGGATGAACCCGTCCGTCTCGCAGTGGAAGGTTGTCTCCAACTAAAGTTGGAATTTGGATACCAACTTTAGCACAGCTTATAAACTGACAATCCCACGCTTAACAGCAGTAATCACGGCTTGTGTGCGATCGCTCACGCCCAGTTTGCTTAAAATCCGATTTACATGCGATTTGACGGTACTTTCACCAATACTCAAAACAGTCGCAATTTCCTGATTACCCATTCCTTGTGCCATCAAACGCAGCACTTCCAACTCTCGTTCACTCAGTTCTGGATTGATCATTCGCTGCAATAATTTTGCGCCCACTTCTGGCGGAATGTATTTCTGACCATTATGAATGGCGCGAATCGCATTCAAAAGCTCGCCAAGTTTAGAATCCTTAAGCAGATAGCCTTGAGCGCCCGCCTGTAAACCGCGATAGATATCTTCATCACCATCGTAGGTTGTGAGTAACGCGATCCTAGCCTGCTTAAATTCAGCACAAATGGCCATAATGGCTTCAACACCTCCCATTTTGGGCATTCGTAAATCCATTAGTGTGACATCAGGTTGATATTCTCGAAACGCGGCGATCGCCTGTTGCCCATCTTCAGCTTGAGCGATCACTATCATTTCTGGATCGCGGTTAATGATGGTTGCTAGACCCTTTCTGACTATGGCATGGTCATCAACAATTAGCAGTTTAATCTTAGTGGATTGGCTCATTGTAATTCTCACTCAAGGCTTGATAGTGACAATAATTTCTGTTCCTTGACCGGGTTGGCTTTGAATCGTTAGTTGTGCGCCAATGCGCTCTGCCCGTTCGCTCATTCCTAATAAGCCAAACCCACCGCTTAAAGGAATGCTACCTACTCCAAAGCCCCTGCCATTGTCTTTAATCTGTAAGATGCACTGTGTCTCGTTGTACACCAACTCAACCCGAATTTCGGCAGCATCAGCGTATTTTATGGCATTGGTTAATGCTTCCTGCCCAATCCGTAGCAAGTTATTTTCAACCTCGCCTGGCAAGGAATAGGCTGTGCCTTTTATTTCGTAGATCACAGAGGTATCAGCAGCAGATCTCATTTGAGCCACAAGGCGATGAAGGGCGCTATGTAAATTGCCCTCCTCCAATAGCTGAGGACGGAGTGCTGACACCGATCGCCGTGCCTCAGAAAGCCCAATGCGTGCCAGTTCATCAATCATTTCCAGATGTTCCTGAGTTGTTTGGCGATCGTCGCCCAGCACTTGCGTTGCCGCTCCGACTTGCAGCAGAATGCCTGTGAAAGATTGGGCTAACGTATCGTGAATTTCTCGCGCCATACGGTTACGCTCTTCTAGGATTGAGGCTTCTTCAGCACGTTTGCGATCGCTGATGTCTGTGTTTAAAGCATAGTATCCAATGACTTGAGCATTTGCATCGAAATCAGGAATTAAGGTCACACTCAAGTACTTTTTGCCCACTGGCAGAAGCATTTCTGCTTCAAACGTGGTTGTTTCTCCCCCCAGCGCCTGGTTAATGTAAGGTTCTATCATTTGATACGACGTATGATCCATACGATCTACCAGTTCACGAACCGACTTGCCTAAAATTTCATCTCGGCTACAATTACACCAAATCTCATAGGTGCGGTTGACAAAGCGGTAGCGTTTCTCGGCATCGATGTAACCAATACTAACCGGGAGAGCGTCTGTAATGAGCCGCAATTCCTGTTCATGAGCGCGCAGTTCTGCTTCACTTTGCTGTAAAGCTGCTGTCCTTTGAGCAATCTCCTGTTCCAAAGTGCGGTTGTAATTTGCTAAGAGGTGTTCTGCTTGTTTCCGCTCTGTGATGTCTTGAAAGGCTGCGATCGCATAAACTACCTTTCCCTGTTCATCAAAGACAGGAGTGCTCCATGCCTCAACTGGAATGGTTGCGTTGTTTTGGCGAATTTCTCCATCCTCAGTCCTCGTGCGTTCGCCACTCAACGCCCGAATGATTGGCATCCTCTCTGTTGGATAGATTTGATTCGTTCCAGTCACATATAGTTGATAAATCTCTGAAAGTTGCTCCTGTGTTGCGGCAGGATCAACGCCTTTACCCAGCAGCTCAATTCCCTGCTGATTGAAATAGTAAGGGCGACCCGCCGCGTCAATGATGCCAATTCCCACTGGGATCGCCTCTAGAAATTGAGCCATCTGACTTTCGCTAGCGCGGAGCTTTGAGTAAAGTTTGGCATTTTCGATCGCAATGGCTGCCTGAGTGGATAGCAGATTTAAGACTTGCGATCGCTCCGGTGTAAATGCCCCTGATGCCAATTGATTTTCTAGATACAACACGCCCACTAGCTTACCTTGATTGAGCAGAGGCAAACATAAAATTGATTGAGTTTGATTCTGTTGAATATATGGATCATTAATAAATTTACCTTCACGAGTAGCATCATTTAAGATGACAGATTCATGAGTACGAATAACATAATTAATAATTGATTCAGGTAGATGATTTGCAGTTGGGATAGATTGCAGTACTTGTGTAGCATAGACATTCTCACCCTCATTAAGTTCACTAGACGCTTCAATCATCCATTTTCCTGAGTTTTCTAAAATCAAAAATCCTGTTTGTGCGCCAGCATTTTCGATTAATATCTTCATCAAGGAACGGAGCAGCTGATCTAGTTCAATTTCGCTCGAAATCGCCTGAGTTGCCTTCATCACTGCCGTTAAATCAAAAGCGATGTGTGAGGTATTAGAGGTGGTTCCAGCAGTAGTGCGGATTGGTGTAGAAGCTGCGTTGGATAAATGAGGAAATAATTGCGGATAGCGAGTTTCTAAATCCTTGACTTTTGCCGTTGCTCCCCAACGCTCATAGCAGTAGTGAGCTTCTTTCATATAGGTTTGGGCAATTTTTTCCCGACCCCGCACCAGATAATGTTTGGCAGCTAATTCGTAGGCTAAGGCTTCTTCTTGAATGTACTCATTGTCTCTAGCACCAATAATTGCTTGTTCGTAGAACTCTTCTGCGTCAAATAACCGCCCTAAAACTCGCGCTTTCTCTGCCTCAATTAGATAATATTTATGCAAATAATTCATCGGAGCATAGTCTGCCCAGTGTTTCATTTCTTTTTGATGAGCCGCAACTTTTCTGAGAGTTTCTGACTGTACTTGAGCAAAGCTTTCAGGATATATTGCGAGTCTAGTTAAAGAATCATAGAAATAATACAAAACCTTAGCAAAAGTAGCAGTCATCTGGAGCAAATAATTTTCTGCTATATCTGAGTTCTGAACTGCTTGATTGTACTCATAAAATAAATAGCATAGGAAAAGCTTATTAAGATGTACATTGAAGATTGCAAATCCATCATTTGTTATTTTATGCTGTGGCAGTTTGCTTTCCTCATTGTATGCTTCTCCAATTATACGGAATGGATTAACTGAGCATCCGATTAAATTCAAGATAGACTGCTGATATACCTGATTCCAGGTAAGTGCTACTTCTTGTTTAATTTGACAGATTGCTTCACCATACTTGGTCATATTACGTTCAAGTTCCACGAGTTCTTTCCCGACCGCAAAGGAGTGAAAGCAATAACAATGAGCACAATAGCCAGCAAACTCTAAATCTCCTGTTTCAAGCCCACTTTGATAGCCTTCTAAGAATTGCTGCAATGTTTCCCTGACATGTTTCTTCCACGGGGTAATAAAGTTATTTACAATTGTTACAGTCCGAGATTTGATTGCATGGGTATATGGCTGTGACAAAAGTTTTAGGGCAAGCTGCCCAAATTCGTAACCAGACTCCATGTTTCCAACCATCCCACACAGAATTAACCCAAAGTTTGCATAAGCAACAGGAGATGTAGAGGCATTTCCATTCTGAATTGACAAGCTGACTTGCCTAGACGCAAATAGAGGCATCAAATTAGGAGCCGCAATTTGGGTAACGGTCGTTATCCTTGATAGAATTCTCATTGCTTCTAACTTATGTGCTTCGACCATTTCTGGCAAATAGCTCAACCCTTCAATCGGCATCTCGTTAAAGAGTGATGCGATCGCGTCTATTTCAAGCTGAATATCCAACTGACTTGGCTGTTCGCAAAACCTGATTCCCAGTTGCTGTAAAACCTGCAATGCCGTATTGATTGCTTCTAAGAGATGGTTCTGCGCGATGTAAGTTTGGATTTTAATGTCATAAATTTTTACGGTATCAAGAACTGTTTTAGCTGATTGTAGAACGATCGCCGCCCAGGATTCTACCTGCTCAAAATCGCCACACAAGAATGCAACTTCTGTAGTTTCTAAATATAACTCTAAGGTCAAGTCATAGTTGGTTTGCCAGCTAGAAGCTGCTAGCCAAACTCTTGCTGTAGCTAAATATTTTTTGGCGACCTTATAGGCGATCGCAGCTTTTGCTTTCTGTCCGGCGATTAAATTTAATCTAGCAATTTCATTGCGTTCTAGTTGATCTGTGACAAGCTCAATTCCATGATTAAGATGATCGACAATTTCAAACAGCCGCTCTGATAGCTCCTCTGGCAAAATTTTTCCAAGGAGATTACGGCCAATTTGTAAATGAACAACTTGTTTATGCGCCTCACCGATTAAGGCGTATGCTGCTTGCTGCACGCGATCGTGTAAAAACTTATATTCTTCAATTAACAAGTTTTCATCTAATTCAGATAGTGGTTGAATTAATCCAACTTGTATGGCTGTTAGTAAATCTTGAAAAACAGTTTCAGGTGGTTTATCACAAACAATCGATAGAGTATCTAAATTAAACTCAGCACCAACGCAAGCAGCTAACCGGAGAATTTGCTGTGTATTCTCTGGCAGTTTCTTCAACTTAATCAGCATCAACTCCACAACATTATCAGTGATATCTTGGGCTTGGATCTGAGCTATGTTCCACTCCCAACTTAAGTATTGTGCATCAAAGGTCAATAAATTTTCGCTATGCAGCATTCTCAAAAATTCACTGACAAAAAAAGGATTGCCCTCAGTTTTATGCAAAACTAACTCAGCTAATGGACAAACAATGTCTGCATTTTGATGTAGCGTCTCGGCAATTAACTGACTCAATGGCTCAAGCGTTAATGGTGCTAAGATAATTTCCTGAAGTACTGCCCCTTGTTTTCGCAGTCTCTCTAGCATTAATGCTAATGGATGCGTTGGATTTACTTCATTATCTCGATAGGCTCCAATCAAAAATAGTGATTGGGTTTGCTCATCTAGCAGCATCAACTCAATTAACTTCAGCGTTGCTGAGTCTATCCACTGCAAATCATCTAAGAAGATCACCAGGGGATGTGATTCTGAACAAAACACCCGCACAAACTGCCTAAAGATTCGATGAAAGCGATTTTGAGCTTCAGTTGCTCCAACTTCTGGTACAGGCGACTGCTTGCCGATAATTAATTCAACTTCTGGGATGATATCAATGATGATTTGTGCGTTGTTTCCCAAAGCTGTAAGTAAGAGCGATCGCCACTGTTGCACTTTGTCATCAGGTTCACCCAGCAGTTGCTGCATCAATTTTTGCAGAGCATCTGCGATCGCGCTGTAGGGAATATTGCGCTGAAATTGATCGAATTTACCAGAGATAAAATAGCCGCGCTTTTGGGTAATTGGTTTATAGATTTCTTGCACTAACGCAGATTTACCAATGCCAGCATAGCCAGACACCAACATCATTTCAACTTGGAATTTTGGTTCGCCTCTTTGCTCGCTTTGTGAAGTTGTTTCTGAATTGTTTGGTAAAGCAGGAATGGGATTTGACTCTGGACACGCTACGCGAACAAACGCCGCCAGTAACATTGCAACTTCCTTGTCCCGTCCATACAGTTTTTGGGGAATTTGAAACTGACCCGAAGCGTCTTGAAGCGCCAGTTGAATGCTAGAGATTTGACCGATTTGTGCTAATTGTTCAGCACAGATTTCTAAATCCGCTTTGATGCCCCAGGCACTTTGATAGCGATCCTCTGCGTTTTTCGCCATCAATTTCAAAATGATATCTGAAACGGCTTTAGGGATCACTGCATTCAGTTCGTGAGGTGGAATAGGCTGTTTGGCGATATGACAATGGACTAGCTCCAGCACGTCTGTGGTAGGAAATGGTAGTTGTCCGGTGAGCAGTTCGTAAAATGTCACACCAAGGGAGTAGAAATCAGTCCGGTAATCGAGCAAACGGTTCATCCGCCCAGTTTGTTCTGGAGATAGGTATGCAAGTGTCCCTTCTAAAACATGAGGACTTTTGAAAGTCGGATTTGTGCGGTTAAATTGGGTGGCAATCCCAAAGTCAATAATTTTGACAACGCCAGTATCCAGATTAAAGACTATGTTTCCAGGGTTGATATCTTTATGAATAATATTGGCTGCATGGATTCTGCCCAGAATGTCGCAAACAGCGATCGCAAGACCAAGAAAAGTGGATAAAGGCATCGGGTAGAATATATCTGGACGCTTCTGCATCCATTGCTCTAAGGACTCTGCCCCAAAATCTTCTAGGAGAATCACCAGAGTGCGTTGATAATCCTGCTGACTGTATGCCTTCACCGCTCCTTGCAAGTTAAGGGAACTGATAATTTTATATTCCTGTCTGTAACGGGTTAGTTCTTGAGGTGAGGGATAATCAAGCTTTAGCATTTTTACGACGATCCCTACTCCGTCGTCTCTGATGCCCCGATAAACTAGAGAATTAGAACTTTCGTATATCTTGTCTTGGATAGCAATACCAGGTAGAGCAATCATAGAGCAACTCTTAGGAGTATAATCTGGCATACCTCAAACTATACAGCAATTCTTATGCGGGTTGAGGATCTAGCTCTTCAAGCCAATATGTCTCCTTCTTGGGTTAGACTTTGGGCTTTCGGAATCTGCGGTTTGTCGAATAGTTTTTAAAATACTTGAAACCCTTGATTTATCGTTACAATAGTATTAGTAGTTAATAACCCCCAGAGGGTTAGTCTGAGTGCTATTGAGCTTACTCGTCGTTAGAAGATTCCTTATCTTCTTCGTCATCCTTGTCAAAATTTGTATTGCTGAGGGGGACTTATGGGTGAATCGAAACGCCGAAAGGCAATATTAGGCAATCACTATGGTTTGCCTAATATTTTCAATGAAGTCCAATCAATGTGGACGCAGATTAATTTCTCGCTCAAGCGAGTCAAAGATTCTGATAATGGATGTTTACTTGTTCAGTGTTCCAACAACGACCGAGGATTCCATCAAGACACTATTGCCCAAATTCAAAAAGAAATAGAAAATTGGAAATGTGATTTGGATATTCCTATCTTGATCCAAGTTCTCCCGAGGGAAGTTAAAAATTCAGAAACTAAACTTTTTGATGGGTTCGTTACCCTTTGGTGCAATTGTCCTGAATTTGAATTGTGGCGAGAAATATTTGAAATTAAACGAGTTTAGTAAACTTTGTTGCATTAAATTATTGTTTCCTAGCTGCACCATCATTTCTGTTGCCTCCACTCGATTTTGTACTCCCGTTCCACAGCCGCCAGCAATTTTGCCTGCAAGGATGACAGATACGGTTTAGCTTGTTTCCCCAACCCCTGCAACAGCCAATCCACAGAAGAGTCACGGTTAACCACTTCATGCAATTGCTGTAACCTCACACATAGCTGCTGCATAAAAAAGCAATCTTCGTCAAGTAATTCCAGTAACTTCAGGTGTTCGATTTTTACAGTGTAGTCGCCGTCCCATGTCTGGACTGTACAACTATATTCGCCAACATGAGTTACCACACCCCAATAACCCGCTTTCCCTCTCAAGTCAGGATTGTCTTTGGGCAGAAGAACACATATCTCCCCAACGTGGTAAGGATTGGGTACTTTCGTCCTTTCGCGTATCCTATCTACAACATCTTTCACTATGCGACCGGATGGAATTTTATTGCCAGCTTGCTCCACTGCCTGTTGCCATACATCCGCTTGCACAGCCGGTTCCAACTCGGCTTTCGCCAAAAAACGCAATTGTCGTTCGTTGGTCGGCATTGGAATTTGCCGACCAATGGTCGGCAAAAACTTTTGAAGATTTTCATAAACCACAGTAGCCGAAATCTTCAAGTAAGCCGCGTCACGACTATAATTGAAGCGTTCGCGGCAGTATTCTTCAAAAGTCCGGTGCGTGGAACGGTACAGCCGTCTGTCCCTCAACTCCATAAGCGCCTGACCTGCTGATAAAAATGCCCTTTCTACCTGACGTTCCAATTGCAAGCGTAAGCTTTGTTCTTCTTCGGTCAACTCTGTAACTTCAACAGCAGTAACCGTAATCGTTGCTGAGGCTGGGTTGTCTTGCTCAAAAGTATTTTCCTTTACAGAGTCGGTTGCTAGCTTTGGTTCCTCAGATGTCGCAGGGGTAATTTTCTTGCGTCTGGATGGTGGTTTGTTCATTGCCCCACCTCTAGGCTGACAGCAGTCGAACAAATATTGAATTGTGTCATCATGGAAATATAGAGTTTTTATTTATGCCCCCATCCTTTAAACAGGTTGGGGTTTTTGGTTGCTTTTTATATTTTGCAGCCTTAAAGCACTACCAAATATAAAACTCATTGAAAAATCTCATAGAGCAATTATCAAAAAAAACACCACATCAGAGCCACCACAACAACAAAATACTGTTTGGGCGTATTCTAGAAAATACCCTCTTCAACACACGGGTAAAACAACAGCTAATGCTTGATTATTTGACCGCGAGTATTGCATTTTGGATGACTTTGTTTGGAGTACAAGAGTCGTTGTTAGAATTTCGCCTGGGTTATCTCGGTCGCTACTGGTTTCTTGCGATTAGCGCTAGCCTACTCCTTCCAGCAAGGCAGAGATACCCTTGGCACGGAATTTGGTGAAGATAGGTACTGCGGAATTGGCGCTATATGTTGAACTAATTACAAAATTAATAATTTTGTAATTGTTGTCTAGTTCTGTCATTTTTGAGCATGAACATAGTCTACAAAGTAAAATTTAGGAACAAGCCAAAATTTGAGCCAAGTGTAAGCTGCTAAACTTAATAGTGCTGTAATAATTAGCGTTAAACCAAGCTTGACTCGAAGCGGATCTGGGAGGATAGCAACTCCTGAAATAGTAATAGCAGAGTATGCCAACAGTACCACTTGCAAACGCTGGATCAGCCTTAGCGCCCCTCGGCAGCTACTACAGTGCTGAGTATGTTGTTTGTAGCGATCAAGCAGTACAGTCCGACTGTCATTAATATTTGAGTTTTGTAAGAAATTAATTCCAACTTCATTCCACGGTAAATCCCCATTACAATACTTTTCAAACCAATTCCTAAACTCAATCACTAAACGATCTGCACTTGTAGGTAGCTTGTAGGCAGTTTTCCAGCTTTCAACTAACTTTTTTTGTTGAAAAAAACGCTCTTGCTGATGTAGAAGAATCATATCTCCATCAAGAAGTGGATTCCGAATTATGATGTGTTCTAACCAACGAGGTAATAAACTATAGATTGTTTTAGCAAAATTAATAGGAAATTGAGCCACTATTCTTGATCTGCCTGGAGACACTGGAATACAGTAAGTGACAATTCCTAACTGCTTTCCAGAACCAACACTAATTGCATATTCTAAGCGGCAAGGTGGTTCAAAAGTAATTGTTGTTCGTCCTGAGCTTCTTTCAATAACTGCTTCAATTAAATTTACTGTTGATTTCTCAATATTAATAGGTATAGGTACTCCTTGCTCTCGAATGCCTTGCACTTTATGATGTGCAAAAGGAACATGACTTGGATCTGCCACATTTTCAACAAGAGTTTGCCAATCATATTCTAAGTCGCGTACAAAAGAATCCCAAACAAAACCTTTGCTAGCATCTACTTGAGGTGACAGAGGTAATGGCGTAGTTGCAGCCTGTTCTGCTGATCTAGCATCTGGCCAAACCCAAAGTAAATCATTTTGCTGACGAACAGGGAATGTAACTGCACAGAAGTTTTTTTGATTCCTAGTAATAATTTCTGGATCTTCTGCTTGGGGAATATATGTACAAACTCCTTGAGAATCAAACTGCCAGCCGTGATAACTACACATCAAGTTACCCGTCTTTTCATCAACACGTCCTTCACTTAAGGGAGCAAGGCGATGAGGGCATTGATCTAGAAATACTTGGTAAGCTTTAGATGATTTAGGCTTCCAAATGACTAAGCGTAATCCCAGAATAACAACTGTGGTGGGGCATTTGGGATTGATATCTTCGATAGGAGAAAGCGGATACCACTGTCGAAAAAAATCAAAATCAGATTGTATTTTTGTATTCATTTGAGTAAACAAAAAGTAATTATACGTTTAGTATATGCAACCGCCATCAAGAGATATTAATGGTAAGCAGCCAATGAACCGTGAGTGATAACAGATAGATAAATCGTCAAGTGAGGCAATAGCGCTTGGTCAAATGATTGACCAGAGTGAAAAAGCTCAAGATGGCAAGAATTTTGAACACTAATTCCAGATTTGAGTTTTTTCAGAAATGTTGGGATAATGACTCAGTGCTTATAGATTCTTATCGAAAAGTTGATTACCAAGTTTTGTCAGTGGGGTATTGCTTGCATAGAGGGGAAGTTCAATGATTGCAATAGATAGAGATATAACTGATTAATCGCATATATTAACGTCATGGTCAAAATCATTTAAATCATTTGTAGCTAGTTCTTTTTAAACTTTATAATATTTTCGTGTAAAAAAAAAGGATTTAGCTACAGGTGCAGAAGACAAAAATTAAAATAGGATGGGGAAAAGCTAGTCATTTTTTATTTAATACTAGTATATTATATTACATATCATTTTCAAATCCAATTGCGGCACAAATCGTTCCAGATACTACTCTCACTAACAATTCTCGCGTCACTAATCAAGGCAGTATTAATATTATCAATGAAGGAACTAGAGCAGGAACTAATTTGTTCCACAGCTTTCAAGACTTTTCTGTTTCTACTGGGAATACTGCTTTCTTTAATAATGCTGCTGATATTACAAATATTATTAGTCGTGTCACAGGCAAATCTGTTTCTAACATTAATGGTTTAATTCGTGCTAATGGAACAGCTAACCTATTTCTGCTCAACCCCAATGGAATTATTTTTGGTTCTAATGCTCAACTAAATATTGGTGGGTCATTTGTCGCAACCACAGCCAACAGTATTAAATTTGCTGACGGTAAACAGTTTTTTGCTCAACCCAACCAGAAAGAACCATTGCTAACAATTAGTGCCCCTACAGGGCTAGCATTTAGAGATAATTCAACTGGAACTATTCAAGTTTTAGGTGGCGGACATCAAATTACACCAAATGCAGGTTTATTCCCTACCATAGTAAACAACAATTTAACAGGACTTTTAGTACAACCAGGAAAGACTTTAGCTTTAATCGGGAGTAACGTAAATGTGGAAGGTGGCATTATAACCACTCCAGGGGGACAATCTGAGTTGGGTAGTGTAGGGTCTGGTTTTGTTGACCTCAAATCCAATAACCAAGGATGGACTTTTGATTACGAAGGAGTTCGCAAGTTTGAAGATATTCAGTTATCGAAACAAGCTTTAATCAATGCTAGTGGTACAGGCGCTGGAACAATTCAGGTACATGGCAATAATGTCCATGTGACAGACGGTTCAACAATGTTGATTCAGAATTTAGGCGAGACTTCATCTGGAAATATTAATATTAATGCTTCTAGCTCTTTGGTTTTGGAAGGAACTTCTCCAGATGGCAATGTTTCTAGTAGTATACTCACGGAAACAGTAAATACTGGAAAAGGTAGCGATCTAAAAGTTTTTACCCAACGATTAACGCTTCAGGATGGAGCAAGAGTGGGAGCAGGTACATACAGTAACGCTTCTGGAGGTAACGTAACTATTAATGCCTCTGATTTTGTGCAATTGCTAGAAAACAGGCTTGCTAATCCTTTTCGTCGTGGAGATACTATTAGCCTAATCAGTGCTGCTACTTTCGCTTCTGGGCAAGCAGGTTCTGTTCAAATGTCAACAGATCAGCTACGAATTACTGACGGAGGAACAGTGGCATCATCAAGCTTCGGAACTGGAGATGGAAACAACGTTATTGTCAATGCAGATTCTATCGAAATTACAGGGATAAAACCAGAGCGTTCTGCTCCAAGCACCATAGCAGCCGCAGCTTTTAATGCTGGAAATGCTGGAAGTATAAACATAAATACATCACAATTGCGATTGAAAAATGGAGGAATAGTTAATTCTGTTGCTTTTGCTACTGGAAATGCTGGCAGTATAAATATTAATGCTGAAAACTTTATAGAAGTAAGTGGAAAAGCTTCTAACTCTCAACCTAGTTTTATAAGTTCATCTGCCAATGTTGCAAATGAAACTGTCAGAAAAATATTTGGACTACCTTTGATACCAACTGGCTCTGCTGGAAATATAACCATTGACACTCCTCTTTTAAATATCAACCAAGGCGGTTTAATTAGCGTAGCAAATGGAGGTTTGAGTGATGCAGGAAGACTTAAAATTAAGTCCAATAGGATTAACATTACAAACAACGGAAGCGTTACGGCAACCACTACTGCCGGACAGGGTGGTGATATTAATATTACCTCAAATAATATTTTTATACGCAATGGAATTATCTCCACAACTGCTGGTCAGCAAGACACAAATGGTGATGGTGGCAACATCAATATCAACACAAATATCCTAGTTCTTGCGGAAAACAGTAGCATCACAGCTAATGCTTTTAAAGGACGAGGCGGAAATATCCTGATAAATGCTCGTGGATTATTTTTCTCTCCCAACAGTAAAATTACAGCTAGTTCACAATTCGGATTGAATGGTGACGTTCAGATCAACGGCTTTTACGTTGACCCTAATGGCATTGAGTCCGTGCCATTCGGACTTGCACAAAGTCCAAAAGTTGCATCAGCTTGCGAGGGACAGTCAGATGTGGCAGAAAGTGAATTTGTTATGAGTGGCGTGGACAGATTACCTCTGAGTCCTAACGATGTACCACCTATTAAACCAACTTGGCAAGATAATTTTGTATCTAGTCAGGTCAACAATAATTCAGAGGAGCCAAAATTGCAAAAACAAGCAACACAAATTGTAGAAGCTCAAGGTTGGGTGCAAGACTCCTACGGGAATGTAACCTTGACGGCAGAAGCAAATTCAGCAACACCTCATGCTGTGTCGTTCGCTAGCTTATGTTCTGAAGAAAATGTATCAAAAAGTACTATTACAACCCATGCCCAGCAATGATTAGACGCCGAGACTGGTTTAAGTACGTATTTTCAAGCATTCTAGGGCTATTAACAGTTGTAGGCAAGCCATCCATTATCGCTGCTCAAGCTGTAAATAAAGAAGCACAAAAACGTAATCAAGCCCGACTACTGACCAAAATAGGAGAAAAGTATTTAAATGAAGGACGAGCATCGGAGGCCCTTGAGTCCTGGAAATCAGCCACAAAAATTTATCGTCAACTTGGCTACGAAGAGGGTATTACTGGCAGCTTAATTAACCAAAATCTTGCCCTACAAGCTTTAGGTTTAAATCGTTTTGCTTGTAACACTCTATTACAAGCTCTAAAGCTAAATACAGATACTAAGATTTGTGCCATCTTGCTACAACAGTCTACTGAATCTACAACAAAACTATTGATAGCAGAGATTGATAAGCAAAAACATTTGCCAGTAAATCTATTTGCATGGCAAAACTTAGGAGATGTCTTGCGCTTAATTGGTAAATTAGATGAATCAAAGGTTGTTCTCGGAAAAACGCTATCAATTGTTCAAAAAACGTCTACTGCTGATACTCATGAGCTTTTGCTGTCATTAGCTAATACTCAAGAAGCTATTTATAAGCAAGCACGAAATAAATATTATGAAGTAGAAGAACCAGATTTCAAAAATGAAATTGTGGAGATGATTCAGCAACAAGCACTCAATTCACTTGAAATTTATCATCAAGTGAATCTGGTGTCAGCAAATTATCCAGTAACACAATTCAAATCTCAACTACATCATTTGAGCTTGCTAATAGATTTTGATAATTTCTTAACAACAGAGTTAAAATTAGGTAATTCAAAATTAGTTGAAATTCGCAATCAAATTCAACAACAAATTAAACCTTCTGTTAACATAATTTTAAAAAAATCTTCTATATTCTCTCAATTATCAGCTACCCAACTTGTTTATACCAAGCTCAATTTTGCTAATAGTTTAAGCAAAATTCCAGATCAGCAATTACGTTCATTAGCTATTGAATATGGTCAGTCCGCTTTGCAAACAGCTAAAAGTACAAGTAATCAGCGAATCAAGTCTTACAGTCTTGGCACTCTGGGTAAATTACAACCAGAAAAATCAGAAGCATATTTTTTAAAAGCTTTAAGTTTGGCTCAATCAATTCAAGCAGAAGATATTGCTTACCAATGGCAACAACAGCTAGGCAACTTGTACAACAAGCAAGGAAGGGCTAAAGAAGCCCTCATAATGTACAAATCTGCTATTGACAACCTGGCACATATTCGTGACAGCATATTGTCAAGCAATATAGATATACAGTTCTTCTTTCAACAAGAAGTAGAACCTGTGTACCGTGATTATATGAAGTTACTTTTGAAAGATTCTAATCCTAATCTCAAAGAAGTAATTAAAATAAACGAACGTTTACAAACAGCACAGTTAGAAAATTTTTTAAAATGTGGTAAGCTTGACCTAATTGCTCTCAATGATATTCCAGACTTAAATAGTGCTTATGGGATCATTCATATCATTGATTTGGATGACACTATAGAAGTTATTGTACAGTCTTCAGACCGCTCTCTTCATCATTACTCTGTTGAAGCAAATATAGTTAAAGATAATGTTAGTGATCTTTTATGGAGTTTACAGGATCAGAAACTCGCTACTATTGATGTCCAACAAATTCTTTTGCCTTCTCAAGCACTTTATGAAAAATTAATTGCGCCAATAGCATCATATTTACCTGCATCAGGAACATTGATATTTATCTTAGATAAATCTTTTCAAAGTATACCAATGAGCATATTATATAATGGGAAAAATTATCTACTCGAGCAGTACAGCATTGCAGCCACTCTCGGTTCTAGAATTAGATATCCCAAACCCTTATCAAAAAAGCGGTTTACAGCTCTCATCGCTGCTTTGTCTAAGCCCAGCCCCAGCTTGTTAGATCGCAACGCTCCTAAAGGCGTCAGATCACTACCCAAAGCCAAAGAAGAAGTAAAAGATGTCCAAAGTCAAACACAATCTTCCCTTACACTACTAGACGAAAAGTTTACTACTCCCCGTCTAGAGCAAGAAATAAGTAAAAATAATTTCCCAATCGTTCATATTAGCACTCATGGACAGTTTAGTTCAGACCCTTTGAAGACAGTACTTCTAGCCTATGATAAGGTCATCAATATTAGAGAATTTGACAAATTATTAAAAGGTAAAATTAAAACTGATACAGATGCAATTGAGTTATTAGTTTTAAGCGCCTGTCAAACTGCAAAGGGTAATAAAAAGTCAGCATTAGGAATGGCTGGAGTAGCCGCACAAGCCGGTGCGAGAACTACGATAGCTACTTTGTGGCTAGTAGATGCGGATTCTACTGCTTTATTAATGGAAGAATTCTACAAGGGATTGAAAAATGCTATTCCTAAAGCAGAGGCACTGCGGATCGCACAACTAGCATTAATGAAAAATCCTAAATACGCTCATCATTACTACTGGGCCCCTTTCTTGCTCGTTGGTAGTTGGTTATAAATTCCCACAGTTTTAAACCTTCTTGCACCTTTGATAATTCCTTTAAGTTCTTATTACTGGAGTTTAGACTAAGCCATACAAAATGACCCAGCAGGGCTGAGTTAATCAG